>QZKU01000063.1 GCA_003598085.1 Candidatus Abyssobacteria bacterium SURF_5 | reverse complement strand
TTATGACTCTCAAAACCACAGGCAAGATGCCTGTGCCACCGAAAGGAAATCCCCCCTCACCTGACTCCTCTCCCTCAGGGAGAGGAAAGAGAAATCCGTAAGAAATCCGTGATATTTTGTGTGAATCCGTGGTTCCAGGAACTCGCCTGATCCAAACAGAAGATGTTTCAACGGAAATGCCGCAGGATCTCGCTGCGGCGGACGAGGCCCTTGAGCGCTTTTACCGCGCGCTCCGGGAGGGGATAGACCGGAATGCCATTGTTCTCGAAGGTTGCGATGCCGTCGGCCGTCATTTCGCTTGCGAGGCTGACGGGAAAATTGGCGCATACGATGATCGGCTTGCCGATCTCCTTCGCCAGCGGAATCAGGTACTGTGAAACGCCGAGGGTGAAAAGCGAGAGGACATCGAGGTAGAACACGATGAGGGCGTCCACATTCCGGTCCTGCAACACGAGGCGTGCCGCATCGCCGAACGTGCCCATATCGCTGACGAAGGCGAGATCGATCGGGTTGGTCCGGATCGTGAGGTCCGGCCATAGTGTTTTCAGGCCGGCCACCGTTTGGGGCGAAAGCTCGGCCATCGCCAGTCCGTGCTGCACGCACAGATCGGTGAGCATGATGCCGGGACCCGCCTGAAACGACATGATCGCCACGCGGTTGCCGGAGACGGCCGGAGCGAGCGTGAGAATCTTCGCCACATCGAGCAGCTCGACCGTATCTTGCGCCGGCACGATTCCCGCCTGCTCGAAAGCGGCGTAATACAATGAATGGCTGCCCGAAAGCGAGCCGGTGTGCGATTGCACCGCGCGAGATGCCGCCGCCGATTGTCCCACCTTCAGCCCTACCAGCGGTTTTCTGCGCGTCGCCCGGCGCGCGGCCTCCATCAGATTGCGCGGGTTCTCGATTCCCTCGACGTACAGGATGATCGTCTGCGTCTCGGGATCATCGCAGAGGTAATCGAGCAGATCGTGAAACTCCAGATTGCAGCGGTTGCCGAGCCCGACGATCTTGTTCATGCCCACCCTCTCGTCGATCGCCTGGAATCCGACCAGATGACACACGCCGCCGCTCTGGCCAAGCATGCTGATCGGGCCCGGCTTCAAATGATTGAACACCGGCGTGAACGACGCGTTCAGGCGCGCCTTTGTGTTCACCATGCCGAACGTATTCGGGCCGATAATGCGGATGCCGGCATCATCCGCTATTCTTTTCAGCTCCGCCTGCAGAGCCGCGCCCGCCGTATCCTCGAGCTCCTTGAATCCGGCGGAAATGATGACGGCTCCGGCCGCATGTTTTCGTGCGGCTGCCTCGAGCGATTCCTTCACGTGCCGCGCCTGCACGACAATGATCACCAGGTCGACGTCGCCCGGCACGTCGAGCAGGTTCGCGTAAGCGGGAAACCCGCAGATGGATTCGAGCCTGCCGTTGATCGGATACACCTTTCCCGGATAATTGATTTCCGCAAAGCTCTGAACGCACCGGTAACTCATTTTCAGCGGATTGTCCGATGCGCCCACTATGGCGACTGAGGCAGGATGGAATATGTGATCAAGCGTCTCTCGGGTGTTCATTCCTCTCCCCTGCATGGGCGAATCTTTCCTCTCTCACCTGATCTCTCTGAGCACCGCCTCGGCAAACTCCAGTGTCGAGGCGCTGCCGCCCTGGTCTCGCGTGAGCGCCTTCCTCCCGCGGTAGACGGCTTCGACCGCCTTCTCGAGAGCGGCGGCTTCGGACTGCAGGCCAAGATACTCGAGCATCATCGCCGCCGACAGAATAGTAGCCGTCGGATTCACAATACCTTTTCCTGCGATATCGGGGGCCGACCCGTGGACCGACTCGAAGTAGGCTTTCCCGTTTCCGTAGCACCCGCTCGGAGCGATTCCGAGACCGCCCACCAGCTCGGCGCCCAGATCGGAAAGGATATCTCCGAACATGTTGGACGTCACGATCACGTCCATCTCCTGCGGGAACCGCACCAAACGGCGGGCCGCGTCGTCCACATGAAAATGTTCATAGGCAAGCTCGGGATACCCCTTGAGCGTTTCCTCGACGCGCCGCTTGAAAAGGCCGCACGACTCGCGCAGCATGTTCACCTTGTGCACGCACGTGATTTTTCCCTTGCCGCCGTTCCGCTTGCGCTTGCGCGCCAATTCGCAGGCGAAACGCGCGATACGGTCGGCGCCTTCCTTCGTGATGATGCGGATGGCGAACTTTCCCTCGCCCAACTCGGCGAACCGCTTGCCCAAAAGGTCATGATAATCGGGCAGCGCCTTCGCCAGATCTGAGATATCGCCCTCCCTGCCGGGATACATCCCCTCGAGGTTTTCACGGATCACGACAAAATCGATGTCGGCCGGGTTCGACAGCGGCGAATAGGAGCCGGGATAATACTTCATCGGGCGCACGTTCGCGTACGTCCTCAGAAAGAACCGGAGATACGCCATGATGATGATGCTCGCCTCGCCGGTCGCGCCGAACAGGATGGCGTCAGCGGCCTCGCACGCTTCGCGCGCCTCGTCCGGGAACGCAGTCCCGAAATCATCGACCACCGCCTCACCGCACGGCGGCGTCTGAATATCAATTCTAAAGCCGGCCTCTTTCAGGATGGTAACCGCGGCCGATGTTATCTCCGGCCCGACTCCATCCCCGCCAAGAACCGCAACGTTCTTCATATATACCTCCTCAGCGAGCGCGAACTGTGAGACTCAGCAATTATATCTGACAAGCGATAGGGACTGACACCATTTACGGAATTCACGTCTTCTTGAATTCGTTGAATGGTATCTGTCCCCAGAGCCACGCATCATGCATTTTCCCGGATTCGGTATCCTATCACGAGACGGTCAGCAGAATCAAACATGGCTTCCGCTAAAATTTTCTTCAAAAACGGCCTGAAATGTGCTACTATACGCTGGGGAGAGGGCTTCTATCAGATCAGTTTCAGGTTCAATGAAGGCGGAATCAGTGTGAAAATTATCATTGTTGGCGGCTACGGTGACATCGGAAGCTACGTCGTGCAGAAGCTGGTGGATTCCCCGCACCAGATCACAGTGGCCGGACGAAACCTCAAGAAAGCCCGTTCACTCTGCAGCCGCTTCAAGGGATATGTCGGCGCGCTTCATTGCGATGTTGAGCATAAATCGACATTGGTCGGCGCGTTCGGAAATTTCGACCTCGTCATCAACTGTGCCGGCCCATTCTACAAGTACGGCGCAAATGTCGCCACCGCCGCCATCGAAACGAAAACGCACTACATAGACGTCTGCGATGATGCCGACCCGCTGCCCAAGCTGTTCGCGCTCGATTCGGCGGCGCGCCGCGCGGGCGTGACCGTTCTCACCGGCATGGGCTGGAATCCGGGCATCTCGAATCTTGCCGCCCGCCTCGCCGCCAATCTTCTCGACGAGATGGACGACGTCAAGATCGCGTGGGCGGCCGGTTCGGGCGACGCCGAAGGAAAGGCGGCCCTCGCGCATACGCTCCATGGCTTCACCGGTCAGATTCCAGTCTTGCGGAAAGGAAAACAGATCAATGTCCCGGCTTTCAGCGAGATGGAACTGGTCGAGTTTCCCGCTCCGCTGGGCGAACTGCCGGAGTACCTGTTCGGCCATCCCGAACCGATCACGCTCCCGAAGGAAATCGACGCACAAAACATCGAGGTCCGCGGCAGCATCAATCCCTCCTGGAACAACAGAGTCATCCGCATAGTTCGCTCGCTCGGAATGACCGGCTCGGCAAAACGGATCGACACGACTGCGGCCTTTATCCACAGCATCCAGAAGCTGTTCAGCGTCGGCGGCGTCAAGCACTCGGGCCTCAGGATCGACGTGACCGGCCGAAAAGACGGGCAGGACCGCCACCTTGTCTTCAACATGATCGACCGCATCCGCCCCTTAACCGGCACCCCGTGTGCACTCGCGGCGCTGATGCTGCTCGAAGGGGCAATTACCAGGCGCGGCGTCGTCGCCCCCGAAATGTGCATCGATCCGGTCGCATTCTTCGACCGCCTCTCCGATGAAGGCTTCAAAATCATGCGGGAGGGCAGACTCTAGGAGAGCTTTGATCCACCAACTGGAAGCCCGTGCCACCTTTGACTTTTCTTCCGTAAAGTGGTAATATTCAACTGCATATCGGGGGCGCTTAGCTCAGTTGGTTAGAGTACTTGCTTGACATGCAAGGGGTCAGTGGTTCAAGTCCACTAGCGCCCACCAAAAAATTAAAATTTGTTCTGTTTTCATGCCTGCAACAAGACCTTATGTCTTGTTTTTTGTGTTCAAGGGCACGGAATACTACGGTCTCTCACGGGAGACCAGGAAAAATGAAAGGCCTCGCCAAGCGATGGCGGAGATAACCATAAAACTTCCGGATGGCTCGGAAAAAAAATTCGAGCGCGGGGTGACTCTCGCCGAGATCGCGCAATCGCTCAGCAGGCGCCTTGCAAAGGAGGCGCTTGTCGCGCGAATCGACGGAAGACTCCTTGATCTATCGGCCAGAATCAATGAAGACGCCTCCGTCGAATTTCTTACATTCGATTCCGAGGAAGGGCGCGACGTCTTCCGCCACAGCAGCTCGCACCTCATGGCTCACGCGGTGCAGGAGCTGTATCCCGAAACCAAATTCGGCATCGGGCCTTCAATTGAGGGCGGGTTCTATTACGATTTCGACAAGCCCGGCGGCTTTACCGAAGAGGACCTCGAAAAAATTGAAAACAAGATGCGCGAGCTTGTCTCCCGCCACATCCCCTTCCGGCGTCACGAGGTCGCGCGCAACGAGGCGCTCGAGCGTTTCCGCAAGCGAAACGAACACTATAAAGTCGAGCTGATCGAGGGCATCGAGGACGACACCGTCAGCCTCTACGAAATGGGTGAATTCGTCGACTTGTGCACCGGTCCGCACGTGCCCGACAGCTCCTACATCAAGGCCTTCAAACTCACCAGCCTCGCCGGCGCATATTGGCGCGGCGACGAGCGCAATAAGATGCTCCAACGGATTTACGGCACCTCGTTCGCTAAAGAGAAGGACCTCAAGGAGCACCTGCGCCTCCTCGAGGAGGCAAAAAGACGCGACCATCGCAAACTGGGGCGCGAACTTGATCTGTTCAGTTTCCATGAGGAAGGACCCGGGTTCGCTTTTTTCCATGCGAAAGGGATGGTAATCTGGAATGCATTGCTCGATTTCTGGCGGCGCGAGCATCGGAAGGAGGGTTATGCGGAGGTGCGCACGCCCATCATCCTCACGCGCTCGCTCTGGGAGCAGTCCGGCCACTGGGAAAACTACCGCGAGAATATGTATTTCATCACGATTGACGAACGCGATTTCGCCATCAAACCGATGAACTGCCCCGGCGGCTTGCTTATTTACAAGACCAGACTCCATAGCTATCGCGAGTTTCCGATGCGCGTGGCCGAGCTTGGCCTCGTGCACCGGCACGAAAAGTCGGGCGTGCTGATGGGTCTATTCCGTGTGCGCCAGTTCACGCAGGACGATGCGCACATTTTCCTTTTACCCGAACAGATCGTCGATGAGGTCATCAACGTGATCCATTTCGTGGGTCGCATGTACAAGACGTTCGGGTTCGAGTACACGGTCGAGTTGTCGACGAAGCCGGAGAAGTACATCGGCACCGACGAGATGTGGGAACACGCAACCGGTGCGCTCGCGACGGCCCTCAACCGCATCGAGATGCCCTACAAAGTGAACGAAGGCGACGGCGCGTTTTACGGCCCTAAAATCGATTTCCACATCCGCGACTGCCTTGGCCGGACGTGGCAGTGCGCCACGATCCAGCTCGATTTCGCAATGCCCGAGAAATTCGATCTTTCTTATATCGGTTCAGACAACCAGCGCCACCGGCCCGTCATGATCCACCGGACGGTCTTCGGCTCGATCGAGCGCTTCATCGGCATCCTCACCGAGCACTTCGCCGGCGCCTTCCCGACATTCCTGGCGCCGGTGCAAGCGATGCTGCTGCCGGTAGGCGAAGCGCACCGGCCGTATGCGGCCGAACTCCTCGAGAAAATGATCGAGGCCGGCATCCGGGCCGAAGCCGATATGCGGGATGACAAGATCGGCCTCAAGATCCGCGAGGCCGAATTGCAGAAAATACCGTACATGCTGGTGGTGGGCGATAAGGAAATCTCCAGCGGAAGCGTGTCCGTCCGGCGCCACGGCACGGGCGACACCGGCCCTCAGAAATTCGAGGATTTCCTGAAGGCTCTCCAGGCTGAAATAGCCGGCTTCGGCGATGGCCCTTGAACCACAAACACATGCCTCAAATAATTCCGGAAGCAACCTTTTCAGGAGGAGGAACAAGCCATGGCGCAGGCTCCATCCCGCTGCATTAACCATCCCGAACGTACCGCAGTTGCCCGCTGCAAGCAATGCCACAAGCCGCTGTGTGAGAAGTGCGTAAAGAAGATGCCGGGCGGCGTCTACTGCGGCGATGAATGTTTCCAGAACATGAACGCCTTCCAGAACCGCGTGAAACAGCTTGAACACCAGAAGAAAAAGGGCTTGAACCTGGGCAAATGGATTCCGCAAGCCGCGATTTTGCTTCTCATCGTCGCATTGCTGTATTATGTATTCATGGTTCAAGGAGTCCGCAGTGTCGACGGACTCATCAATATGGTCAGGAATTTGATTCCATAAAAAGAGGGAGGGGGCCATGGTCTCTCAGTGGAAGAAAATCCTCGTGCTTGCCATTTTGGCTGTGGTATTGTACGGCGGTTGCAACACGCAGTCGATCCTTTGGGCGGAAAGCGTGCTTCGAAAAGATAATCCGAACTTCGCGATGACGCCCAATTTCTGTTATATGTTTGCCAATCTCGCCTACATGACGTTCCGATACCAGCTTGCAATCGACATCACGGAACGCAATCTGAAGGAGTTTCCTTACAGTTCCAGCGCGGAAAACGCCGAATTTCGGCGCGCGGTCTGCTACGAAAAGCTCGGCAGGTACGACATGGCTATCCAGCATTACGAGGACTTTCTGATTGACCATCCGAAAAGCTCGCGATACCAATCGATTGAAAATAAGCTCGCAAAGCTGAAAGCGCTTCACCAGGAAATGTAGCGGCTCTGCCGCTCCGAACAATGGCTGCTCCGGCTTCACCCGATTTCAGCGCGTCGAAAACTATCAACCCTTCCCGATCTGTGGCCGGAGATATTTGTGTCCCGCCCGATAAATCCCTCTCGCACCGCGCCGTCCTCTTGGGCTCGATTGCGCGAGGACAAACAATCATTCATAATTTCCTGCGGGCCGAGGATTGCCTGTCGACCTTGAACGCGATGCGGATGCTCGGCGTGAATGCCCTCGAGCGGGAGGCGGGGCTTGTCGAGATCGAGGGCGCAGGGCTTCACGGCCTTCGCGAGCCGTCCGGCATCATTGACTGCGGCAACTCCGGCACTACAATGCGCCTGCTGATGGGCCTGCTGGCGGCGCAGTCCTTCTCCTCCTGCCTCACGGGGGATCAATACCTCAGGAAGCGGCCGATGGACCGCGTCATCCGGCCGCTGCGGCAGATGGGGGCGCGTCTGGGCGGGCGGAATGGAGATCGCCTTGCGCCTATCGAAATCGAGGCGGGCGATCTGAAACCGATCTCGTACGATTCTCCCGTGGCAAGCGCGCAGGTGAAATCGGCAGTCCTGCTGGCCGGACTGTATTGCAACGGGACTACAACCGTCCGTGAGCCGTATAAGTCGCGAGATCATACGGAACGAATGCTGCACAGGTTTGGAGCTGATATCCGCGTCGGCGAACTTACCGCTTCGGTCATTGGGCCGGCGCGTCTGAATGGCCAACGCCTTATCGTGCCGGGCGATATCTCTTCGGCTGCATTTTTCCTGGCCGCGGCGGCTCTCCTTCCTGATTCCGAGATTCTGATAAGAAACACAGGATTGAACCCGACTCGCGCGGGCATCATGGACGTGCTCCGGAGAATGGGCGGCGAGGTGCAGGGTGCCGATAGAGAAGATAACGGATTGGATGAGCCGGCAGGCGATATCCTCATTCGCGGCGGCCGCCGACTCAAGAGCATCCGTATTTCTTCAGCGGACATACCGAGGCTGATCGATGAGATCCCTGTGATCACCGTTCTCGCCCTCAAAGCCGAAGGCTCGACCGAGATCAAGGGAGCCGCGGAACTGCGGGTGAAGGAAACCGATCGGATCGCTGCGCTCGCAAACAATCTCAAGATCTTGGGCGCTTCCATTGTCGAGAGACCCGACGGCATGATCGTCGAGGGGCCGCAGCGTCTGCGCGGCGGAACCGTCGACAGCTATGGCGATCACCGCATCGCAATGGCAATGGCCGTGGCGGCTCTTGTCGCCGAAGAGCCTGTTACCATTACCGATACAGCCTGTGTTTCGACCTCGTTTCCCAATTTCTTTAAGACGCTGGATTCGGTTGTTGTTCCGCATCGATAAAGGAGATTCCCATGACCAAAAAGTCAATTTCCGCCGCCGGTGCACCCAAGGCGGTCGGCCCATATTCGCAGGCGATAAAAGCAGGGCAATTTTACTTTCTTTCGGGCCAGATTCCCATAGACCCGGCAACGAACCAGATATTCTCCGGCACAATCGAACAGCAGACAGAACTGGTGCTGAAGAATGCAGAAAAAATTTTGGCGGCTGCAGGCGCCACATTGGCCGATGTCGTCAAAGCGACAATTTTTCTGGCCGACATGGAGGACTACCCGAAGGTCAACGGCGTCTATGCCCGCTTCTTTCCCTTCGATCCGCCGGCCCGCAGCGCCGTCCAGGTCGCCCGCCTGCCAAAAGATGTCGGCATCGAAATCGAACTCACTGCCTATGCGGAATAGGCAGCGGCGCAAAGGAGAACCATCATGAAATCGCGAATTAACACAGCTCTTTTTCTGGTGCTCGGCATCCTTTTGCTCAGTTCCGCGGCTGAGGCTGATCGCATTATTCCGGTCGGCCAAGTGACAAACCGGGTGAGGGTGCGGCATCGCCCGGATACCGACAGCCCGGCCATCGGGTCCCTCCGATTCAACGAATCGGCGGAACTTCTGGAAAGCCTTCCCTACTGGTACCACATCAAGCTGGATAACGGAGTGCCCGGATACGTCAGCAGGGCATGGACAAGAAAAGTGTCCGAAGCAGAAGGCGACGGCGAGATCGTTCGCGCCGGATACTGGAAAATCGGCTCGCCAGCCCAGAAAGAGCTCGATCTCAAGGCGGCCGCACAGGTGATCGAGCGCTATTTCGACGTGATCGCACTGTCGTGGGTCGAGCAGGAAAACTTCCCCGTTTCAGGCCGCGCGCTGCTCGACGAGCTGGGCGCGCAGTGGGCCGCTCTGCCAGCCGATTTACCGCTCTCGTGCGCTATCCTTTATCGCACTGCAATTATTAGAGCATGTCCCGAATCGAAGAATATTAAGATGCAGCCTCTCGAAACGGCTCCGGACGAAACGCCAGCTCCCATCATCGCATTCGGCTGCTTCGAGGCGCCCACGAATAAGTCGTCAACGGGAATCGACTTCCTTTTCGGGGTCTATTCCTCTCCCGGAAATGGCGAGCAGAGTCTTAAAAGCTTGGACAAGGCGATTGCCGACATTCGGACAGCCAATCCCTCGGAGCGAGACGTGCTCGTCGCGGGAACTTTCGGTGTTTCCGCCGCTGATCTCCAGGACTCGATCGAGGCGCAAGTACGCACCAGAGGCGCCGGCTCGGTCCTGGATCCTAAAGGAGAGCTAACGGGCAAGATATACGACCACCTCTTTATCGCTGATGAGGACATGACTGTAGAGTCGATTGATGCCCCACAATTGCTCGATGTTCGGTCGGCCGCCGCTTCACCTCAGGAGTTCTATTCGAAAATCAGCGATCGGCTCCCTCTCCTTCTTCGTCTTCGCACAACCGGCCCGGACGATGATTGAGAAGACCGCATCGTTTTAAGAAATAGTCTTCGTCTAACCTGCCACATTCCGCCCCCTGTTCTATTCTCAGCGCGGCAATTTCAGACAAATCCAGTCTTTTTTGCGCACCTGCTCAATAAGTGACATATTAAATAAAGATTCGACTCTAATAGATTACACTAAGCAGGTTTGGACATATTTATAAGCAATGGAGTATTTTTGCAAAGAAGTCGATGAGAACGGATCTAACATTGGGAATAGCAGGGAGCGGGGGCGATGGCGTGATCGTCGCGGGCGACTTCCTGGTCTGGGCGGCCGCCAGTGAGGGATTGTACAGCTTCATGCTCAAGAGCTTCGGATCGCAGATACGCGGCGGCGAAAGCTCGTGCAAGATTCGGGTGGGTGAAGACCCCATACTCTCGCAAGGTGACAAGCTGGATGTTCTTGTCGCTTTCAACTGGAAAGACTACGCCAAGTTTCGCTCCGAATTGGAAATAAAAGAGGGGGCGGTCGTGCTCTGTGATTCCGCCGATCCGACACCGGATGAAGATATTCCACTGCCGCGTTCGGCGCATCCCGTCCTCTACAAGATTCCGCTCCAGCAGATCGCCGCTTCGCGCACCGGTCGCGGCCCCGGCAAGAATATGGTGATGCTGGGAGTGCTTTCGGAGATGTTCGGGTTTCATGCAGATGCGATCCAGGCCGCTCTCAGGAAAAGGTTTCAGAAAAAGGGCGACGCCGTCGTTGATCTGAACCTCGGTCTGTTCGAGGCCGGCGCCGCCTATGTGCGCGAACACGTGCAGAGGCGTGATCAGCTCATTTTCTCGTATCGGAGGGCAGAGCCAAAAATGGTTATTTCCGGCAATGAGGCTCTTGCGCTTGGCGCGATAGCGGCCGGTGTCGGTTTTTTCGCCGGCTATCCGATAACGCCTGCTTCGGAAATCATTGAATATCTGGCTCGCTTGATGCCGCTGTACGATGGGGTATGGGTGCAGGCGGAGGATGAGATAGCCGCCTTGGGGATGGCCCTTGGCGCCTCGTATTCCGGCAAGCGGGCAATGACAGCGACCTCCGGTCCCGGTCTATCACTCATGAATGAGATGATCGGTCTCGCCTCGCTCGCGGAGATACCCGTGGTCATTGTCGACGTGCAGCGTGTCGGCCCGAGCACCGGCATGCCGACCAAGAGCGAGCAGTCCGACCTCCAGCAGGCCCTTTACGGCACGCACGGGGACGCCCCGCGCGTGGTTCTGGCGCCTGCGGACGTCGAGGACTGCTTCACCGTCGCGATGGACGCGGTCTGTATTGCGGAGGAGTACCAGCTTCCGGTGATCATTCTGTCCGATCAGTTCATCGGACAGCGGAAGGAATCGGTACCCAAATTCGATGCGAACCGCATTAAAGTCTGCGAGCGTCCGGTCCCGGGACCGGGAGAGCTCAGTAATTTCAAGCGGTACCTCCTCAACGAAAGCGGTATCTCGCCGATGTCGTTTCCCGGCATTAAACACGGCGAGTACACCGCCGCCGGAATCGAGCATGATGAATACGGAAATCCGACCTCCTCTCCCCAGATGCACGAACAAATGAACGCCAAGCGATTCCGCAAACTCGAGACGCTGCGCCGGCGCTGGCCGTACGTGAGGCGCTACGGTTCGAGCGGCGCGGAGGTCGGCGTCATAGGGTGGGGCTCTTCAAAGGGAGCGATAAAGGAAGCGATCCTGCGAGCCGAAGAACACGGGATCAAAGTGGCGGGCCTCGTGCCGCAGCTTATTTATCCGCCGGCCTACGAGGATTTCGAGGCGTTCCTGAAACCGCTCAAGAAAGTGATTGTGGTCGAGATGTCCTATTCCGCCCAATTCCTGAAGTACCTGAAATCGAGCTATCGCCTGCCCGACGACGTCGTCCTCCTGAAACGGAGCGGAGGGATTCCCTTCACTGTCGAAGAGATCTATCGGAAAATAGAGCAGGAGGTGACCGGCGGCGTGCGCGTCTGAAGGAGCTTTTGTAAATGCAGGCGCGCGGCGCTCTCGCCCCGAGGTGATTGAAAATGTCAGATGGCAGCGTAAAACAATTCAAAAAAGAGGTCAAGCCGGTGTGGTGCCCCGGCTGCGGCAATTACGGAGTCCTCAGCGCCGTTTTCCAGGCGTTCGGGCGGCTGGATGTGCCGCGCGAAGATATCGTGCTGGTCTCCGGCATCGGGTGTTCGAGCCGTTTGCCCGGTTATGTCAACGTGTACGGCTTTAATTCCGTGCACGGCAGGTCGTTGCCGATTGCGACAGGCGTGAAACTGGCAAAACCGGAACTCACGGTGGTCGCCGTCGGCGGCGACGGAGACGCCCTCAGCATCGGCGGCGGACACATTCCTCATATCGCGCGCAGAAACGTCGACATCACCTTCCTGATTATGGACAACAGTATTTACGCGCTCACCAAAGGGCAGGCTTCGCCCACCACACCGTTCGATGACATCACAACCACGAGCACGTACGGAACAATCGATGAGCCGCTCGATGCCGTCAGCCTCGCTCTCGCGTACGGCGTCTCGTTTGTCGCAAGGGGGCATTCGGCCGATGTGAAACATCTTGCGTCTTTAATCGTTGAAGGGATCCATCACCCCGGCTTCGCCCTCATCCACATCATCAGTCCGTGCATCACCTGGCGCGGAATGAAGGGATATGACGAGATAAAGGAGCGCACCTATTACCTCGATGAACGGCATGATCCCGCCGACAAAGCGCAAGCCGTGGCCGTCTCGCTGGAGAAGGAACGGTTGCCGCTCGGCATCATCTATCGGGAGAGAAGACCTACTTACTGGGAGAGAATCCTCGGACAAAGAGAAGACGCAAAAAGCCGCGGAGTCCCCTCCATAGAAACCCTCCTGAATCAATTCGTGCCCTGAGAACTGGAAGGGCCGGAAGCATCGCCGGTTACCGGCATAGAGCGAAACCGTCAGATTGTGGATTCTACATGTAGCCGAGCGCCTTCAGAGCCTTCTTCGTTTCTTCATCGGGCGCTTCGATAATTGATGGGACGCCGGAGCCGGTTGACCTGATCACGTCTTCGAGACGTTTTTTCAATTCAAGAAGAACGGGCTGATATTGTTTCTTATAGGCTTCCGGATTCTCCCGGGCCAACTCAAGCACATTGCGTGTCTCGTCCGGATCGTTCCTCAGGTCGTATAGAGCATAGCCGTTTACCGCCGGCGCAAAGATGAATTTGTAGCGGTCCGTCGTAAACGCCCGCAGTTCATGTTCGCCCACGCGCGGCGGCAAAAGCGTCTCGGCGTAGCTTTCGGATGGAGCGTCGTCAGACAGCCTGAAGATCAACGGAATAAGGCTCTTACCATGCACTGCATCTGAAGGTCTTATGCCCAGAAGATGATATACGGTCGGAACAATATCAATTGTCCTTACAAGACTGTCGATCGCAATGCCGTTCGGGCCCTCATACGGGAGGCGAAGCATCAGCGGCACCTTCAAGATGTTGTCGAACAGGCGCGCGCCGTGCTCGAAGTAATATTCATGCTCTCCCAGGCTTTCCCCGTGATCGCCCACTATTACAACGAACGTCGATTCGGATAGATCGAGCGCCTCGATCTTGTCCAGCAGTCGGCCCACCCAACTGTCGGTGAATACAACCTCGGTATCATAACAGTCTTTGCTCTCCCGCAGAACCGACTCCATACTTGCGTCGCGCTGCTCATCGGGGGGCGTTTTCTTCTCAATGCTCGACAGATCGGAGTTGTATGCGTAATACGGAGCGTGCGGATCGTAATAGTGGACCCAGAGGAAAAAAGGGGTTTGCCGATTCTGATCGAGCCACTCGGACGCGGCCGCCGTCACCTCATCGGCCCGCCGTTCATACCCGTTATACGTGCCCGGATAAATATTCCCGCTCAGATTCCATTCGATTTGGCGCAGGAAAGAATCCGACAGATCATCGTCATAGACATCAAAACCTTTGTCGAGTCCGAACTTCTTGTTGAGGACGAAACTGCTCACAAACGCCGCCGTGCTGTAGCCGCGTTCCCTCAAGGCCTCGGTCACCGTTATTCCCGTTTTCCGGAGCGCGTAAAGCCCGTTATCTCTTACACCGTGAAAGGTGGGGTAGAAACCGGTGAGAATCGAAACGTGGGATGGCAGCGTTATGGGCACGCACGTGTTCGCGTTCGTAAAACCGACGCCTCTCGCAAAAAAAGCATCGAGATTCGGCGTCTTGACCGCTCCCTTCCTGTAGGCGCTCACGCGGTCTTGCCTGATCGTGTCGATGGTGATGAATACGACGTTAACCCGCCGCTCCTTGACGGTGTCCAGATATGCCTGCATTCGATGCGCGCGGAAGGCGCGCGTCTTCGGCACGAGTCCAACGAGGAATCCCGCTGCTGTCAGGAACGCCACCAGAACAACTATGAGGACCTTTTGGGAACCGTGAATGTTGAGGTTTTTCAGCAGCGGCAAATTTTCAGGCCTTTATCGTTATGTTAGGACCGACCGTTTTCGTCTTGAGATTCCGGCGACTCCCGCTCTTCGCGCGCCATCACCTCGATGAATTTCGCCACGAGGTTCGGGTCAAGCTGACCCGATGCCGCGCTCGCCTCCATTTCCGCAAACGCCGCTTTCTGATCGACTGCTTTGCGGTAGGGGCGGTCGGTGGTAAGCGCATCATACGTGTCGGCGACAGCTATGATGCGCGCTTCGACCGGGATCTTGTCGCGCGCAAGGCGGGCGGGATACCCGGTGCCGTCGAAGCGCTCGTGATGCGCCCTGATCGGGTCGAGTACATCTGAGAGAAACGACAGCGACTTGATGATCTCGATGCCGATGGATGGGTGATTATGAACCTTCTCGCGCTCCTCGTTGGTGAGCTTGTCCGGTGAGCGAATAATGGCGTCGTCCAATCCGATCTTCCCCAGGTCGTGCAGCATGGCTGCCCGCCGCAACACCTGCATCCGCGAATCGTCCATTTTCAGGCTTTCGGCCATTTTGCGCGCGTATTTCGCGACTCGTTCGGAATGCCCGCGGGTATACGGGTCCTTCGCTTCGACGGTGCGAATGAGCGCAACGATCACATTTTCCGCATTCTCCAGGTCATCGGTGAGCTGCTTAATACGCAGGTGGTTTTTCACCCTCATGAGCAGTTCCTGCTCGTTGACCGGTTTGTGAATGAAATCGTCGGCGCCTGCCTCGAGCGCCTTCATTTTCGCGTCGAAATCGTCGAGGCCGGTGGCGACAATGACGGGCAGCAATGCGGTACGCGGGTTTTCTTTTATCTGCCGGCACACCTCGAAGCCGTCAAGCAATGGCATCAACAGGTCGAGGATCACCAGGTCGGGCAAGTGCGAGGCGAGCTTGCTTAACGCCTCCTGGCCGTTTTCGGCTTCAATCGTGGCGAATTCTACGCCTCGCAAGTATGTTTTCAGCAGTTCTCGCGTCAGCTTGTGGTCGTCAACAATGAGAACAAGCGCCTGCTTGCGCTGTGCGCGATCGTACTGGTCTTTTTCTGAAGACATCGTTTTATCTGCAGGAGAGTTCAGTCTCCGCTGGTTTGCTCCTGATGTTGTTGAATCAGTTCCAAAGCTCGTTCTGCGTCTTCCTCCGCAACCTTGATCCGAACGGCGCCCAACCCATCGATGTTCAGCGGCACAACAGAATGCGGTATATCAGAACTGAGCGAACATGATATGCCCTCGCTCTCCAGAAGACCTTTCACAACCAGCCCCTCCTCGTCGCCGGCCGCCACAAAAACGTCCACCAGTTGCTTGCGAGGATCGGCATCGACGTCTTCCGGCGGAAGATGGCGCACAAGCTCCTCCCTGCAATCAGGGCATCGGCTGATTCCCTGTTGATATTCGCTTCGGCACCTCGGGCAAAAGGGCATGCCTTACTCCTTTCCGCTCAACAGCTCGTATGCCTTCATGATCTCTACCACCTTCGCGTGAGCCAGCCGCTGAAACTCCTCGCCCAGGTGATTCACTTTATCCGGATGATACTTGGCCATCAACTTGCGATAGGCCCGCTTTATCTCCTCCTGCGAGGCGTTCTTTTCGACGTTCAGAATGCGAAACGGATTGAACGGCTCCTCCTGCGCAGCTGTGCTTTGCCGATCCTCCGGCTGAGAACTCCTCCGTCTCTCATCCGCCTTCTTCGACCAGTAAACCTTGTGCCGGTTTTTTGGCAGCCAGGTCGTAAAGAACCAGACGATCGCCAGAGCCACTATGACGTCGTCGAGCTGCCCAAAGAAGGGTATGACGTCCGGCATCACATCTATTTTGCTGATGACGTAAAGAATACCCAGCGCCAGAATCGTCGGTAACCAGAGGATATTTACCCCGGCCTCCCTCTTGTCCTTGTTCATCGTCCCACCCATCAGCTCCACCGATCCATCGCCGTTTCGAAGAGCTGATTGAACATTCTGCCGGCGCCAAGCCTGATAAACGCCTGCATCCGCGCCTCTTTTCCAGACTCGACCGGAAAAAACGAGAGGAGATCGATGCGCTCCTCAATCTCTCTGCGACCGCATCCCTGCTCAACTAATTGAAAGGTTTGCTCTCTCATCGCCTCAAAAAATTGGAGCAACCGGCTCACCGAAGACAAATCGCACACCTCGCCATGTCCCGGAACGACCGTGCTCACTTCCATCCGCTCTATCCGCCTGAGCGCTTCAATCCACTCCAGCAGATTACCGTCTCCGGTGTACGGATGGCGGTTATGCACGTGCACATCTCCGGTAAATACAACACCCGCCTCCGGCAGATAGATAATCGACGTGGCCGGAGTGTGTCCCCCCACGTGCATCACCTCAATCCGGCGCGAGGTTGAGCACCAGATTCTCGCTGAACGTGATGATCGGGTAACCCGGCCTCAGCCTGCTGATCTCTTGCTTTGAAACCTCGTCTATTTCGGGGAAAAAACCCTGCGCCATCTGGACGTACACCTCGCCGTCCTGCGCCGAAAAAGCCGGCTCGACCAGCGCATGAGCAACCACCCGCTCACACAGGAGCGAGTCCGTCATCACATGATCGAAATGGTAATCGGTGTTTATCAGCAGGACCGGCGGTCCCGATATTACCTCCGAAACCTGTTCCCGCCATCTGAGCGCATCGCGTGGGAGCATCGGACTGTCGATCAGGACGGCGCCCTCGCCTGTCTTCAACGCGCCGACATTCGCTCCCTCCCAGCCGGTCTCGCAGTATATCCCATCTCCAATCTCAATCATGCGTGTCCTTCCCTTTTTCGGATTATAGCACCCATTTTAAAAGCTTGTCAATGAAGGAGAACGGGGTGTAGAGGCGCCTTTTCCTCTTGCGAGTAAAGGTGGTGCAGAGCATAAAATCGCTCCAAAATGCAGCGGCCCGGGAGCAGAACGAAATTTCCGCAAGAAACACTACGTTTCCACGGATAGGAGGGGAAGGCATTTTAAACTTGACGTCCCGGGACGTCCATGCTATAATAGCTCAGATTCACGCGGTGTCGTTTGTTCTGATCCTTAGGATTCTCAAAGGCTTACACACGAAAGAGGCAGTATAGAAACAGACAGTCATACTATCCGAGGACGAGATGCAGAAAAAGTGGAACGTCCTGATTGTGCCAAACTCGCCCGGACGAGACGTTTATAGTTTTGAATTATCTCTGAAATCCCTCCGTCGAGCGGCCGCTGGGGCCGCTTCCCTATTAATCATTTCTTTTCTGGCCCTTGTGCTTGTCGGCTACACGTGGAGACAGTCGAAAGCGGACCGGATCGCCTCCCTCGAAACGCAGCTCAAGCACCGGGACGTCGAGCTTTCCCAACTCAACCGTGAGTTTGCCATGCTCAAGGACCTGGAGGAAAAACTGCGGACCATGGCGGGCCTTGAGCCGCGCGACCGGATGGAAGGCCCTCCCATGGGTGGCGGTCAGGGTGGGCCGTCTCCTTCCGACGATGTGTTTGACTACGCAGAGGTCTTCCCGGAATCCCCCGATCTTCCAAGACTGTTTTCACCCGGGGACCTCAAGAAAGGCTCCAGCGATTTAAAGAACAGTTTTGAGGAGGTTCTTCAGATCTTTGAGCGGGAAAAAGCTCGATTGTCGAGCATCCCCTCGATAAACCCGGTATGCTCGCAGGATGCCTGGATCAGCTCCGCGTTCGGGTATCGCGAAGACCCTATCAGCGGCGATAATAGATTCCATGAGGGCTGCGATATCGTTGCCCCCCGCAAAACACCTATAGTCGCGCCGGCCGACGGCATCGTTTCGTTCGCCGGCTGGAGCGAGGGCATGGGGAGAATGGTGGAGATAGAACACGGCTACGGCTATACCACCAGATATGGACACGCGGCCAAATTATTTGTGAAGCGGGGCGACATGGTGATGCGGGGCGATGTAATCGCCCACGTCGGCAGCAGCGGCCGAAGCACGGGTCCCCATCTTCATTATGAAGTCCGTTACAATAACCAGCTTGTAAACCCATACCAGTATTTGGTAGAATAAGTCGGCCGCTTTCGAAAAGAGGCAAGTCCCCCGCCGGTCCGCATGACAAACTCTTCGGACAGCGGTTTTTTTCATGAATGGGAGCAGGGAGAAACAGGCGAGTATCAGGGAGGTAGTCAGCCACCCCAAGAGCCGCATGCGCAACGGGAGCCCCCAATGGATATTTTCGGAAAAAAGAAACCCAATTCAGATAACGACCATGAAAAACCCATTTTTCCAACGAGGAGTCCTCAGATGACAACAAACACCGATAAGGTTGATACGATCATCGGCCCCGGTTCCTTGATCAAGGGAGACCTCCACTCGCGCGGGACGCTTCGCATCGACGGAAACGTGGAAGGCAACATCCGCTCCGATTCGACCGTTATTATCGGAGAAAAAGGAATGGTAAAGGCCAATGTGACCGCAGCTCTTGTCGTTATCGGAGGCACTGTTCACGGAAACGTGCACGGCCGCGAGAAAGTCGAGGTGCTTTCAACCGGCCGGATGTACGGCGATGTAACCACCGCAGCATCAAAATTCGTCGTCGCCGAAGGCGTCATCTTCGAAGGGAGATGCACCATGAATCAAGGCGACGGCGCTAAACAGCCGCAGCAGCAACAGCAGGGACAGCGCCTGCCGCGTCCGTCCGAGGACAAGCATGAGGTCTCTCCCGCCGCGAAAGGGGAGAAGAACTGATCCGCCCTTTGCGGGCGGTTTCCTTCAATGCCTGAAACCGTACTGGCGCTGATGAGCGGCGGCGTAGATAGCTCAGTCGCCGCGGCCATCCTCAAGCGGCAGGGTTTCGACATCATCGGCCTCACCATGAAGGTATGGGATGAGGCCGAAACCGATGACTCGGAGCGCCGTTGCTGCTCTTCAATCGATGCCGCCGATGCCCGCCGCGTTTGCGCAAAACTGAATTCTCCCCATTATGTTTCCAACGTCAAGGCCGCCTTTCGAAAACATGTGGTCGAGCCGTTTTGCGCCGAATACCTGATCGGGCGAACGCCCAATCCCTGCATCCGCTGCAACACCGAGATCAAATTCAACCTGATGCTGCGAAAGGCGAGCACGCTGGGAGCCGATTCTGTCGCAACCGGTCATTACGCGCGGATCTCGTTCAATGCAGACTCCGGCAGGTACCTTCTGATGAAGGGTAAGGACCTCCTGAAGGACCAGTCCTATTTCCTCTATGAATTGACACAGCGCCAGTTGGCCCGCATAAAGTTTCCGGTCGGGGAGTACACGAAGAGCGTGATACGCAAACTCGCGCGGGAACTCGGCCTGGCGACCGCAGAAAAAAAGGAGAGCCAGGAAATCTGCTTCGTTACCGGAGGAGACTACAGAGACCTTCTTTCCACGCTCGCGCCCGGCGCGTTCCAGTCCGGCCCGATCATTCACGTCAGCGGCAGGGTCCTCGGCACACATTCCGGCATCGCCAACTATACCATCGGTCAGAGACGCGGTCTCGGCATAGCTTTCGAGCGGCCTCTTTATGTGATCGGGTTCGATCTCGCCAAAAATGCCGTTCTTGTCGGTGAGTCGGAGCACGTGCTTTCCGATGCGCTCGTGGCGGAAAAAATGAACTGGATTTCCATAAAAAGGCTGGATGACCGCATGCGCGCAAAGGCGAGAATCCGATATAAACACGAGGAAAGCCCTGCGACGATTTCTCCTCTTGAAGAGGGGAAGGTGAGCGTACGATTCGACCGGGCCCAGCGCGCAATCGCTCCCGGACAGGCGGTCGTCTTCTACGACGGCGAATTAGTTATCGGCGGCGGAACAATCGCTGAAGCCGCTCGCTAGCATTCATTTCTTCTCAACGATCGAGACCAAAAAGAAATAACCGCCCACACCTTCAGCCGGCCTGTCCGGTCCTTTCAAGAGCAACGGCGAGTGCCCCATACACACCGACATTTACTCCCATCTGCGCGGGGACTATCTGCGCGCAGTCGGCAAGACGCCTCTGCGCGCGCTGCGAAACAACGCGGCGAACCGGCTCAAAAAGTTGCGACCCCGTCTGCGCCAGGCCGCCTCCAATGATAACCAGCTCAGGGTTCAGCAAATGGATGACCGTCGTGATGCCGAGACCGAGATATTCGGCGGCATCCGAAAAGATCTCGCTCGCCAGCCGGTCGCCCTTTCGTGCGGCCGCGGCAACCTCTCGCGCGGTAATCCGCCCGCCTCTCTCGATAATCTCCGCCAAAGTTGATTCGGAATTCCGGCGGATTTCCCGCTGCGCGCGCCGGGCTATGGCGGTTCCGGAGGCAAGCGCCTCAAGGCAGCCGCGGCCGCCGCAATTGCACCTCGGCCCGTTGCGGGCGAGCACGATATGCCCGAATTCGCCGGCCGAATAGTTGGTTCCGCGGTATAATTTGCCGTCCAATATGATTCCGGATCCGATACCGGTGCTCGCGGTGATGTAGAAGATGTTGCGATAACCTTTTCCGGCGCCGAAATAATGTTCCCCCAGCGCGGCGGCATTGGCGTCGTTCTCCACAAATGCGGGCGCCAAGAACTGGGCCTCAAGCTTCTGCTTGAGCGGGTACTCGTCCCAGGCGGGCAGGTTGGGAGGCGAATAGATCACGCCGGTCTCGGAATCGAGCGGACCCCCGCAGCCGGCGCCGATGCAAAGCAAATCTCCCGCGCGCGTTCCCGTCTTGTCCAGCAGCGAATACAACAGCATCGCGATCCGCCCGAAGACCTCGTCGGGTCCGCCTTCCACAAGCGTCGGCCTGCGCCCGCTCGCCAGCATCTGTCTCCCCTCAAAGACAGCGGCGGCCAACTTCGTGCCGCCGACATCAAGAGCAACAATGCGCTTTTCTTTCATGAACCAGATTGTACAGCAACCGAGATGTTATTTCAAAAGGAAAACAGAAGGCATCCAGGAAAAACCGCCCGCCCGCTGGGCCCCCGCCGGGTTCACCCATTGACATGGGCTGTGGCGATAGCTAGAATGAAGCCCAATAAACGCCACTACCCGCACCAATTAATCATTTCATGAAAGTAAACATGAAGAAAAGAAACATCATTGGGGGAATTCTTTTCCTTCTCATGGTCGCCGGCCTTATCCTGGTCGGAATTGTCCGCATCCAGCTCGGCCGATCGCTGCCCGAAGTATCGGGAAAGATAAACGTGAAAGGGTTGTCGGCGCAGGTGGATGTATATCGCGACGAGTATGGCATTCCGCACATTTACGCCGAGAACCGGCGCGACCTGATGTTTGCCGTCGGCTATGTGACGGCGCAGGATCGGTTGTGGCAGATGGACTTAACGCGCCGCGCAGCCACCGGGCGCCTCGCGGAAATCCTCGGGGAAACCGTTCTCCGCACCGATCTGCTCATGCGCACCATCGGACTCGAGCGGACCGCCCGCCGGCAATGGGAACAGCTTTCTCCCGAAAGCGCAGCCATGCTGTCCGCATTCTCGGACGGAGTGAACGCATATCTGGAAAAAGCAAGCTCGCTGCCGCCCGAATTCCGCCTGCTGAAGTACACGCCGGAGCCGTGGCAACCGCCGGACAGCCTGGCGATCTCCCGGCTGCTCGGCTGGCAGCTTTCAAAAAATCATGAGAGCGAGATCGTGATGATGAGAATCGCGGCCCAAGTGGGCGCCGACCGAGCCGCTGACTTATCTCCTGTTTATCCTGCAACCGGTCCCTTTATCCTTGATGCGGGCACAGTTGAGCGCATGATGCAGACAAGCCTTCTCGGCGGCTCGCGTGTTCTTGGCGGCATCATCGGGACGTGCGGCGGCAGCAATAGCTGGGTGCTCGCTCCCTCACGGACAACCAGCGGCGCGGCCATCCTCGCGAATGATCCTCATTTGAGCGGCACGCGCATGCCGTCCATCTGGTATTACGTCCATCTGATGGGTGGAGGACTCGATGTGATAGGTGCTCTCGTGCCGGGAACGCCCCTGCCGCTGCTCGGGCACAACCGCCACATCGGCTGGGGAATAACCAACATGAATGCCGACGTGCAGGATATCTTTATCGAGCGGGTCAATCCTGACGACCCGAACCAGTACGAATTCGACGGCGCATGGGTCGATATGGACACTACGCGCGAACGCATACCCTTTCGGGCGGATGAAGGCGAGCTCCTCTATATAGAAAAAGAAATCCGGCGCACGATCCATGGGCCGGTGATGAATGACGCGATCCCAAAGGCAATGAACGTCGTCAGTCTCAGTTGGACCGGATTTGAGCCGACGCCGGATTTCGAAGCTCTGCTCGGAATCAACACAGCCCAAAATTGGAACGAGTTTCGGCAGGCGCTACAACATTTCGGCGTTGCTCCGCAAAATTTCATTTATGCCGACACCGATGGAAACATCGGGTACTCCGGAGCCGGCCTGATCCCAATCCGGCCGGACGGCAACGGCGTTTTCCCGCGAGACGGCTGGAAGAGCGCCACCGCATGGCAGGGCTGGATTCCCTTTGAGGAGTTGCCGCATGAGTTCAATCCCGCACGAGGCTACCTGGTGACGGCAAACAACCGCGTTGTCGGCGACGACTATCCGCATTTCCTTTCCGCGGAATGGGCGCCGAATTTTCGGAGCCGGCGCATCACCGATCTCATCGACGAGAAAGAGCGCCACGACGTCGAGGACATCGCCCGCATGCAGATGGATGATACCTCGCTCCTGGCGCAGCTTATCTGCAACAGAATCGAGCCGGCGCTCTTGACGCTGCAGCAGCAGAACCTGCGGGAGGCGGCGCGCCTGCTGACGGTGTGGGACGGCAAAAATTCCACTGATAGCCCGGCTTCGCTCCTGTACCATGAGTTTCTTCTCAGATTCGCGCTCAACACGTTTTCGGATGAATTCGGGAAGAGCCTCGCATCCGACTACCTCAGCCAGTATTACCTGTGGCTGGAGCGGTTTGTCGAATTGATGAACGAAGACTCCCGCTGGTTCGACAACGTGAAGACAGGGCCGGTTGAAACGCGTGACGAGATTATAATCCTGAGCTTCAAGCAGGCCGTCAATGCGCTGGAAGAAAAATACGGGAAAAACATGTTTGACTGGCGCTGGGACAGTGCACACACAGTCCAGTTCCGACATCCCCTGGATAAGAGCAGCATCGCAAAGCGGCTGTTTAATCTCGGACCCTTCCCGTTCCCGGGAGACGGAGAGACAATCAACCGCGGCACCTTCGAATTCAATGAACCATACGTGGTAAGCATGGCCGCATCTATCCGCCATATCATGGATTTTTCCGGGCTGCACACCACCCTCGGCATCCACACCACCGGCCAATCCGGCCATCCTCTGAACGCCCATTATGACGATTATGCCGGCCGGTGGCTGAGGGGCGAGTATATCCCGCTCATGATGAACAAACAGGATTTCATTGGAGGCGTCGAGGGGCATCTGCAACTAATGCCCAACAGCCGGTAGGCGACGCCCGCAGACGGAGAGAACAAGTCACAATGATCAGGGAAACGACAACCGAGACATTCTTCAGCGAGATTATCCGGAATCGCGCCGACTATTTGCGCGACCTGAAAAAGCGGACAGCTAAGAAGATATTCGGATACTTCTGCACGTACACGCCCGAAGAGCTGCTGTACGCGGCGGGAATACATCCGGTTCGCCTGTTCGGCGGAACGGAAGACATCACTCAGGCCGACACGCTCATCCAGAGTTTCGTGTGTCCGTTCGTGCGGGGAGTGCTCGATATGGCGCTCAAGGGCGGATTCGACTACCTCGATGGAATCGTGCACGCCTATACCTGCGACGCCACATGCGGATTGTTCGGCATCTGGCAGCGCAATATCAAAACGGATTTTGCCTACATGTTTTCACCTCCGTATTTCCCGAGCGAAAGTTCGATCGGGCAGATGGCCCGGGAATTGAAGAAACTGGCTGAAGCTCTCGAGGAATATTCAGGCCGGACAATCACGGAAGATTCTCTGCACAAAGCCATCGACGCCGCCAACAGGAAACGCTCCGTTCTGAAACGGCTGTACTCGGTTCGCGCGGCGAACCCCAGTCCGATCGCCGGCAGTAAGGTGCTCGATGTCGTTCTTGCAGGCTCGCTGATGCCGCCGGAGGACTTCTCGGACGCGGTCGAATCGCTCATCGGACACATCATGAGAGCGGCCGGTTGCGGGCAAGACCCGCACAGGATCTATGTTTCCGGAAGCGAGTTGCACGATCCGGAGATACTGAAGGTTATCGAAGAGGCCGGCGCGGCCATTGTCGGTGATGACCTGTGCACCGGTTCGCGCGGCTTTTACGATCTCGTCGAGCCGGCGCAGGACCCCTTCGAGGCGCTTGCGCGCCGCTATGTCGGGCGGATCCCCTGTCCCAGCCGGCTGCCGGTCAGGCGGCGGCTCGAATATATTCTCGAAGGCATGCGCGAGAGCCGGGCCGAGGCTCTCATTTTCATAATCCAGAAATTCTGTGACCCCCATCTGGCCGAACAACCTTTATTGAGCGGCTGGCTTAAGGAAGCCAACGGCATCCCCAACATGGTCATCGAGACCGAGCACCGCCTCGGGCCGGGCCACGGACAGTTGCGCACCCGGATTCAAAGTTTTCTCGAAATGATCTCGCAATAGGCGCAAACAGGCTCCTATACCCTCGCAGCTTACATGTGCTTTGTGAGGTGAAATTTCGCCGGAGAATTAGTATGCAGGTCTATCTCATAATAGACATCGAAGTGATCGACCAGGCCCTCTATTCCGAATACGTGCGAAAAGTGCCCGCTACTGTCGAAAAATACGGCGGGCGCTACCTCGCTCGCGGCGGAAACATCAGGACGCTTTCGGGCGATTGGCGGCCGGAACGCATTATCCTGATCGAGTTTCCGTCAGCTGAAGCCCTGCGGGGATGGATCAGCTCCCCGGACTACGCCGCCTTGCGCGACATCAGAGAGCGGTCCACGCGAGACAGAGCGATCATCGTCGAAGGGGTTCCCTCTTCCGGGGAATGAATGGAATGATCAGCGATTCCGCAAACCGGGTGGGGAATTCCCACATAAGTTCTTGAGTTGCCTTAAGTAATCCCACCAGCAGATTTCTTGAGCAAAGTCGCGATCAAA
>QZKU01000062.1 GCA_003598085.1 Candidatus Abyssobacteria bacterium SURF_5 | reverse complement strand
AGATGAAAATGTAAAATAAACTGTTTCAATAAAATCTCTGCGAAAGCAGGAATCCAGGGTCTGGCAGAAGAAGACAAATCTCAATTACGGGACAGCCTCAGAGAGAGTATTTGTATTTGAGAGAAGTTAGAGGGAATGCGGGATAAGGAACTTGAACTTCGGAGGGCCGAATAATCGTGAAAGTCAAGGTCTTTAAAGCGGAAAAGTTTTCCTATTCATGCGATATATGAAGGCGAGCACTTCCGCAATTACCTGATATAGCTCGATCGGAATCAGGTCGTAGAGTTCGATTCGAGACAAGAGCTCAACGAGATCCTTATCCTCGTGCACTGAAACGCCATAACTTCGCGCCACTTCTATGATTCGCTCGGCGACATGACCTTTTCCGGCAGCGATAACACGAGGCGCCTGCTCCTTGGCGGGATCGTATCGGAGCGCCACCGCCTTTTTTCGGTCGTTTGCAGCTTTTTTCGTCTCGTCAGTCATACGCAGATATTGATTCCGCCGGTACGGCTCAGCAGAAGGTCATCGACCAAGGAAAGACTTTGCTGGTCTGCTGTTACAAGGACCCCGATATGAGCGACATGACAATCGACATTTTTCAGTGCCTGTCTGAGACTTTCCACATTTTCTTCGATAAGTCGTCCCACCCATTCATGAGAAGTTTTGAACTGGCAAGTCATTTGTCCGTCGAAGATGGAGATACTGGCTTTGATGTTGCCCAATGAGGAAGCCGAGACTGCTATTGTCACGGTTATATTCCGGGCGTCTATCTTTGTGTTTTTTTTCTGTTGCTGCGTGATCAGGATTTGAACTTGCTGAAGGCCGCTCGATTCAGACATCGGCAATTGGATATAGAACTGACCGGAAGGAAACAGATGAATGTTCAGGAGTTGTTGTGCGCGCACAGTCTCAAATAAGCGCGTCAGGTTCTCGATCAATTGGGGCTGAAAATTATTTTGCCGGGACCCGTCTGCGCGTATGCGGGAAAGTTCCTGCAATGCCTGTAACAGGGCCAGCTTCAGATCATTGCGGACCGGCTGCTCATCCTGATGCCCGCCTGACTCTCTTAGCAGCCGGGCTTCAAGAGAAAGGCCGGAATTTTCGGCCGCAAAAGCCAGTTTCTCCGCAAAGGCTTTCTCTTCCGGCTTCAAGAGCATATTTGACAGGATTTTCAAAAGGGAGTCGAGCCAAGGCAATTCGGCCGGGATGACATTGTGCAGATTCTGAAGCATCGACATAAGGGCTGACACATCTTTTTGAACTATCATGGCTTCGCTGTAGAGACGGGATATCTCAGCGAATGCGGGGGCAGGCTTCTCAAGTTTCTCCGCGGCGGACGGCTGAGCGCCGGATTGTTCGGTGGAAACAAAAAAGACAGGCTTACCTCCGTGCATATGCACTTGACCCTGCACAAGCGTACCGGGCTCCGGGCTCAGGAGTTGCGGGCGAGATTGGGCGTGAAGCTCGATTCCATCCAATGCAATCAGTAGTCCGGCAGAATCAGAAGAAAGGACTTTACCGGTCACCATTTCATTCGGTTTGAGCGCCGGCAGGAGCACAATGTTGATTTGTGAAAGATTCTTTTGGACGCAGGCGAACACCTGCCGGCCCGGACTGAGCAGGTCGGCCGCACGCGCAATAGCCGTGAGGCCGGAGAAGCTGATGAGGCGGGAACCGTCGGGCTCGATACGGACCACCTTGCCCGCCAGCAAATCGCCATGCCGCAGATTTTCAAGGGGGGACGCAGGAAATGAGGCGGTTAACTGGAGGTTTAGAGGCGGAAGAGACATTAATTCGTTTTCTTGCGCAGGCTCAGGATGAGCTGGATTTCTCCTTTGCCCATTCGGACATGCCGAGCGATTTCGTCCAATGAGCGGCCTTCATCCGCCAACGTGTATATTTCCTGATATCTGCCGGGAGGCAGGAGCGGCTCGTCTTCATCTTCATCTTCGTTCATTATAAGTTGTTCCGAGGGCGACGCATCATACTCCTCTTCCTGCTCGGCCTGCATGTCGAAATCGTCCTCCGCGTCTCCGTTGCCGGCGCCGGGCGAGGAGAGCTCTTTACACTTGATATCGGCTAACTGCAGCAATTCCTTTAGCTGTCCGAGCTTTTCCTCGAGGTCATTGGTTACTTCCTGACTGAGCCCCTGCAGTTCATGCAGCAACTCGTTCAGCGAGCCTTGCAGTTTGAGAGCGTGATTGATTGAGGCGTTGGATGGAACAAGATTTTTTCCTTCTCCGTTCTGGTCCGGTTTGCCGATCCAGAAAGATAAAGAAATAAGTCCGATTCCCGATATGATAAGGAAGATTTCAAGAGTAAGCATCTCGTAATCCTATCTGCAGATGACGCTGCAACTTTTTAATGACCGCACGGTGAATCTGGCAGACACGCGATTCAGAAACGTGCAGAAGCTCGCCAATCTCCTTCAGTGTCAATTCGTCAAAGTAGTAGAGGGTGATCACCTGCCGCTCCTGTTCGGGCAGCCGCTGAATCACCTCGGCCAGCCGCTGCTCGGCCTCGTTTCTTGCCGCCGAGTCTTCCGGCGACGGAGATGTGCCGCCGGTAACCTCTGCCAGCGTAAGCTCGTTTTCCTCCTCGTCAGTGGAGACGGCATTGTCCAGCGAAATCATATATGCCCCATAGACGTCGGATTTCAAGTGAAAGAGCATGTCATCCGTCATGTCCAGCCGCGCGGCCAGTTCCGTATCGGAGGGCTCGCGTCCCAGTTCATCCTTCAAGCCGCTGTGAGCTTCCTTCAACTGGCGCGCCTTCCTCCGCAGCGATCGCGGCGCCCAGTCCAGCGAGCGGATCTGATCGAGGATGCTTCCGCGTATTCTGACCGAAGCATAGGTTTCGAAGCTGGTTTTCTGATCGAGATTGAATTTTTCCGTCGCGTCCATCAGCCCGAGAACGCCCCATCCGATCAGGTCGTCTTCCTCTACGTATGAAGGCGATGCGAGAGCCATTCGGCCGGCGATGTATTTGACCAGGCCCAAATAATTGATGATAAGCGCATCTCTGGCCTCGGTGCTGCCTTGCGCCTTGAACTCTTTCCAGAGGATGTCCAGGTCTTTCTTGTCGAGTGAAACCTGTTTCACCGAGATCTCCGTAAATACAAGCTCCCGTCTCCGCCGGTTATACCAAGCTGCGAATCCTGTCTTTCTGGCTGATGATCTCGGTGATCTTGATCCCGAAATTTTCCTGGACCACCACGATTTCGCCCCGAGCGATCGGCCGGTCGTTTATCACCAACTCGATCGGCTCATCCACGAGCCGGTCGATATCGATGACAGAACCGGGAGCGAGCTTCATGATCTCCCCAATGGGCATCTCGACGTGTCCCAATCGAGCATTGAGCTTCAGTTGTATGTCCAGAATGAGGTCGATGTTTTCCATGGGAGGCTCCGCTGCACCGTAAGACGCCAAACGATTTTCCGAGTCATCCATCCGTTCAAGTTCCATTCGCTCAAACGGGCTAACGACGGTCTGTGCCGAAACGGCTCCGGGTTCCGCGAGGATCTCAATTACATTCAGCGGCAGCACAACAGCCATTTTGCCGGCAGGCTCGCCTCCGGCTGTGATGAGAGCGGTCGCTCGCACGAACGGCCCGGGCAGGTCCTCGAGCAGGCGCTCGCGCTCGTTCCGGTCACAGACGGTTATGCTTTGCAGGGAGCCGAAAGCTCTTCCCGTTGCCGCTTTGCACGCGCCCGTAAACGCATCGACTATCGGCCGGACGAATTGATGGAGGGACGAGATATGCTGTCCTCGGGCGGTGACATCCTTTTCCACCCGACCGGAGGTTATGAAATTGGCCACGCGGGTGGCCGTGGAAATATCGAACAGAAAGACGCTCCGGTTCCCGAATTCGGCAGAAAGATCTACATCGGCTACCACCGGCATCTCCTCGATCAGCTTGGCGAGTTCCGGACGTGAAACCTGCCCGACAAGCGCAATGACGCAGCTCATCTTTTTGTCTTCCGATTCCGGGTAACCGGCCGTGGCGGAATCGAGAATGTCCGTCAGCGCCCTGGCGAAAGCGCGACGCGGGGTTTCAAGAGAATGTTCTTCCCCTGGTTCGGGATGCCGCTCCACCTCTTCTGCCATGACGTACCTCCGCAGTCTATTGAATTCTGGTGACAATCTGGAAAGCCTGCCGGCTTCCAATGCGTCCTTGCTTCGCTTTGAACTTTTGTTTTCCGCCGACACAGATGGTTATGCAGCTTTCGTCCGCCGTGCTGTTGTCGAGCCGAATGATATCGCCCACCTGCAGATTCAGGAGATCATGAACATAAATAGATGAGCCTGAAAGATATGCCTCCACACTGGTGCTCGCCCGAAATACTATGTCCTTGACCGCGGCGGCCGTTTGAGCTCCCTTTTGGTCCGGCTTGGCTCCGTAGAATGTATATTCGGCGCCGACCTTCTCCAGCATGGGCTCGATCGCGAGCACCGGCATGCACAGGCTCATGGCGCCGGTGATTTCGCCGACGCTCAGCTCGAACCTGAGCACGAGCACGATTTCGCTTCCCGTCACGATTTGCACGATTTGCGGATCGTTCTCCTGCGCGATCAGTTTCCACGAGAACCCGGCAAGATGTCTCCAGGCGCGAACCAGGGTGCCCAGCACCAGGTCGATGATTTTGGCCACCAGTTTCTGCTCGATTTCCGTCAGCTCGCGCGCCTTCGAGATGGCCATTCCGCGCCCGCCGAGCAGGCGGTCGATGATTGGGAAGATGAGCGACGGATTGAATTCCAGGATCAGGTTTCCTTCGAGCGGGGGAAGCTGAATTATGTTGTAGGAGGTAGGATTCGAAACGGACAGAATGTACTCCTCATAGGTGATCTGATCGACCGAGGCGACCACTGCGCGCGCGATCACTCTGAGAGATCCGCCGAGCGCGGTGCTCAATTCGCGCGCAAACAGTTCCGAAAGCGTTTGGAATCCCCGAAACTGCTCCTTTGAGACCCGCTCGGGACGCTTGAAGTCGTACCGCGCCACGTGATAACGCTTCGCGGGCGGTTCCGGCCGCTCCGCCTGCAGCGGCTCGGCTTCGGAGACAGCCGCCAGAAGGGCGTCAACTTCTTCCTGACTCAGAATATCAGCCATGCTTCTTTGCCTCGAGTTTCAGGTGATGCATTATACCATATAGTTGCAGGGATTCAAGCGATCCACGCCGACACGATCATGCTGCCTGGCGGTTGCGGATCACGCTCCGAAATATGCCGACAGCCGCTGGATGAAGCCGTCGTTGTCCGCTGACCCTTTCTGTTCTCCATTTAACATTTTAGCGGCTATCTGTTTAATCGCGCGGGTTGCCGCCGCCCGCGGAAACAGCTCGGCCCAGGGCTGCCGCCGCATGACAGCTTTCGGAACGCAGGGATCGTTCGGCACTCCGCCAAGAATGACCAATTGGAAGTTCAGGAATTGGCGGGAAACTTGCGCCACCCTTTGCGCCACTTCCAGCGCCTGCGCCTCGGTGCTCGCCATATTCACCACCAGTTGGATTTTGGCTTCGGGTTTCTCGCTCTGGAGCACCTTTATCATCGCATAAGCGTCGGTGATCGCCGACGGCTCCGGTGTCGTCACCAGCAGGATCTCGTCGGCGAGAACGGCAAGAGCGATCACATTTCTTGTCAGTCCGGCGGAGGTATCGATAAGGATGATATCGGCCTCGCCTTCGACTTCCCTGAAGGACATGATGAATTCATGCCTTTTGCGAGTGTTCAAATTGGCGACGTGCGGGATGCCGGAGCTGCCCGGTATAACTTTGATCCCGGCCGGCCCGAACACCAATATGTCCTTTAATTTCATGTGACCGTCGAGAACGTGCTGCAAGTTGAACCGGTTCTTTAATCCAAGCAACACATCCACATTGGCAAGCCCGAGATCGGCGTCAATGATGAGAACCCGCTTGCCCAGGCGCGACAGCGAGATAGCCAGGTTGATGACGACATTGGATTTACCCACCCCTCCCTTGCCGCTGGTGACGGTGATGACGCGCGGATGCGCCCGATATGCGGCTGCGAGCTCGCGCAATTTCTGGGCCTGGTCGATCATGTATCACCATTCCTGAAGAGCAACGAAACCAGGCTCGCCTCGGTTGCGACTTCGATATCGTCGGGGACGTCCTGCCCGGTGGTCAGATAGGAAACGGGCTTCCCATGAGCTGCGAGCGCGTCAATGATTGAGCCCGGCTTACTGCATTCGTCCGCCTTCGAGATGATAAAGGTGGATACGTCCGCAACACCGAACTTCTCGATGATGTTATCGATTTCTTCGCGATGGGTTGTGGCGCTTACAAGAAGGTGGTTTTCGTCCGGCTCCGCGGCGTCCAGAAAATTCTTCAACTCGACGAGCCGGGTCTGATTTTGCTGACTGCGGCCGGCGGTATCGATAAAAATCAATTCCTTGTCGGCCTGCCGCCGGACCGCATCGCGCAACTCTTTGGGGGTAAGAACGACGTCCAGGCTCACTCCGATGATATCGGCGTATACCTTCAATTGCTCGACAGCCGCGATCCGGTAGGTATCGGCGGTAATAAGGCCGACGCGCCGCCTCTCCTTTATGGAATAGTGGGCGGCGAGCTTCGCGATCGTAGTCGTCTTCCCTACGCCGGTGGGACCGGTCATTACCACTTTCTTTCTTCCGCCGCTCGGGCACATGATCGGCCCGCAGAGTTTGACCAGCTTTCCAATTTCATGGCCGACCTTTTTCTTCACCGTGGCCTCGTTTTGGAGGTCGGCTCCATTCAAATCCGTATGTACCGCCCCCATGATCTTTTTTGCCAGTTCGCGGGAGGCGCCGGCAGCAATCAGCCGGTGGTAGAGATCGTTCAATAGCTGCGGATACTCCGGGTCGCGCACGCATTCTTTGGTAAGGGATTCGACCTGGGACTTGAGCGAGAAGAGTTCCTTCAGTATCTCTTCGGGGCAACCATCGGCCGCACTCGTCCGGACCGCCGGCGCTGCGCTCGACGCCGGTCGCGCAGAACTGTAGCGGGCGCAAACTTCCCTCCGGCGCGAGAACTCCGGCGCTGTATCAGCGATATTTACATCGCGCGAAGCCACGATCTCGACTACTTCTTTTTTCCCGAGCCCGAAAAGGCCGCCCTGATAAAACGTCTTTGTGTTCAGGATGACGGCTTCCGCCCCGAGCTCCTGTTTGACCTGCGCCAGGGCCGCCTGCATCGAATGTGCGCGATACCGCTTAAGCTCCACTTTCGATCTTCACCATCCTTTCGGCCTGAAGCCTGATTTCCTGCACGATCTCGGCAAAGCTGAGCACGACGAGCCCCGGAAGCGAGCTTTGAACCAGGCGCTTGAAATACGGTCGCACTTTCGGAGAGGTCACAATGATCGGTTGCCGCCCTTCATTCGCCATTTTCTTGGATTCGGCCGCCGTGGCCGAAATGATCTTCTGCGCCGTGACAGGGTCGAGCGCCGGATAGGTGATGCCGTCGGATTCTTTCAGCGACTCGGTGATCTTCTGCTCAAGGCGCGGGTCCAGCGTCATTGCATAAATGCGCCCGTTGTCGTCCATGTGCTCCTGACAGATATTGCGGGCGATCGCCTGGCGGACGTATTCAGTCAGCACCACCGGATCTCTCGTCCGGCGGGCATAATCGGCGAGAGTTTCCAGGATCAACTCCAGGTTGCGGATAGGCACCCGCTCCTTCAGCAGGTTCTGCAGGACCTTCTGAATTTCACCCATAGTGAGCTGGTTCGGAACGAGCTCCTCGACCACGACCGGGCTGTTTTTCTTGGCGTTCTCGATGAGGTTGCTTACATCCTGCCTCCCCAGCAGCTCATGCGCCCGCGCGTTGATGATCTCGGTGAGATGGGTAGCCAGGACCGACGGCGGATCAACAATCGTATAGCCCAATTGCTCCGCCCGCGGCCGTTGCGACTCGGTAATCCAGATGGCATCCAATCCGAACGCCGGTTCTTTTGTTTCGATTCCGGGTATCTTCTCCATGATGTTACCCGGGTTCATGATCAAGAGATGGTCGGTGAACAGGGTTCCGCGAGTGATCTCGTTTCCCCTGATTCTAATGGCGTACTCGTTGGGCTTGAGCATCATGTTGTCGCGGATCCGGATGGGCGGCAGCACAATGCCGATTTTGAGCGCCGTCCGGCGGCGGATATCAGAGATCCTGGTGAGCAGATCGCCTCCCTGCTTCGGGTCGGCGAGTGGAATGAGCCCATACCCGATTTCGATCTCCATCGGATCAATCTTCAGGAGCCCCTCCACATTTTCAGGAGCACGCGGGGCCGCCTTCTCCTCCCGCGCCCTTATCTCACGCTCCTCTTTCAGTCGTTTCTGTACTTGTGTCCGGTTCAGTTGATACCATGTAATACCGGCGGCGGCAGCCGTGAACAGGAACGGGAAGGTGGGCATACCGGGTACAACGGCAAAGATGACCAATAATACGGCCGCAATACCAACCGCTCGCGGAAAAGTGAACATTTGCCGCGTGATATCGCTGCCGAGGTTGGTCTCGGAGACTGTCCTCGTTATGATGATGCCGGCCGAAGTAGAGATAAAAAGCGCCGGCACCTGAGCGACCAACCCGTCGCCGATCGTGAGCATGGTATAAATTCTTGCAGCTTCATTGAGGGAGAATCCCCGTTGCATCACCCCGATGATCAAGCCAAACACGATATTGATCGTCGTGATGATCAAACCGGCAACGACGTCGCCCCGGATGAACTTGGTGGCGCCGTCCATCGCGCCGTAAAAATCCGCCTCGTCCTCAATGGTGCGCCTTCGCGCGCGCGCCTCGTCCTCGGTGATCAGCCCCGAGTTCAGGTCGGCGTCTATACTCATCTGCTTACCCGGCATCGCATCAAGAGTAAAGCGCGCCGCAACCTCCGAAATGCGGCCCGCGCCGCGCGTGATCACGACGAACTGGATAACCACCAGGATGAGGAAAATAACCAGCCCCACAAGGTAATTTCCCCCGACAACAAATGAGCCGAAGGCCTCGATGACCCTTCCCGCATACGCATCGATCAGGATCAAACGAGTCGAGGCGACGTTCAGTGCCAGCCGGAACAGCGTCGTCACCAGCAACAGCGACGGGAAGACCGAGAACTGCAGCGGTTCCCGGACGTACATCGTCACGAGGATCATCAGCACCGAGATCGAGATGTTGAATGTAAGAAGCAGATCGAGCGTCCACGCCGGAATCTTCACCAGCATGATGAAGAGAATGCCAATGATGATGAGAGCCACAACCACATCCTGGTTGCGGATCATCCGCAAGAACCTGCTGCTCATCACGGTCTGCATCTGTCATTCACCCGACAGGCGCCCACGCCCATCTGAATACCGTGTTTCCGAATAGTTTCAGCCCCTTTTCCCGGCGGCGCAAAAAGGAATCAATCGAAGAGAGCGCCTACCGCGCCGCCGCCTGCCTCGCACCCATCCACTGCTCGCGGCTGCGTCGGTCTATCTGATATACATATGCCAGCACTTCGGCCACTGCCTGGTACAGTGTCTCCGGTATCGGCGCGCCGATTTCAACACTCTTGAACAGCGTCTGCGCCAGTGGGGCGTTCTCCACAACCGGCACATTGCTGGCAATCGCTTTTTCTCGGATCCGATCGGCCATAAGCCGTGCGCCTTTGGCGACGACAACCGGCGCGCGCATCTTCTCCATCTCGTACCGGAGCGCGATCGCCAGCGTCGTCGGGTTGGTAATGACCACGTGCGCCCGCGGCACCTCGGCCATCATCCGGTTCATCGCCATCTGCCTCCGCACGCGCCTGATGCGGGCCCGTATCTGAGGATCGCCCTCAAAATCCTTTATTTCCTGGCGCACCTCTTCCTTCGTCATCTTGATATCCTGCTCGAACTGGTAGCGCTGAAAAGCGTAATCTAACAATCCGAGCACCATGAACGCAATCGCAATCCTTAACCCGAGCGTAAACGTAAGCTTGCCGAAAAAGGCCCATGCTCCCCACACATCCACATTGGCCAGCGCCACCAACCGCTCAAAGTGGCCCCTGATCGTGACGAAGGCAATCACCCCTACGATGACGATTTTAAAGACAGCCTTCAGGAGTTCCACCAGCGCGCGCCCTGAAAACATCCGCCGAAACCCGGCCGCCGGGCTCAGCTTTTCGATGCGCGGAATCAGAGGATATCCGCTCATTTTGAAGCCGACTTGCACCACATTTGTCAGGACCGCGACCGCGAAAACAACCACCATGAACGGAAGGAAGAAATCGGTCACCTGCAGTCCCGCCCGCAGCATCAGCGCCTGCATCGAGTGCACATCGACCTCGAGTGCAGCGGCGTCTTCCAGGTATGCCCTCGTGAAGTCGGTCAGCAGTTTCATGAGGCGCGGTGCAAGGAAATACAGCGAAAGTATGGACGCGAAAAGCACGAGCGCCGAATTCAAATCAATGCTCTTGGCGACCTGCCCTTTCTTTCTTACCTCTTCCCGCCTGCGCGGGGTCGCCGGCTCGGTCTTCTCACCGGCATATTGTTCGGGCACAATCTCACCACCTTAAAACTGACGCATGATCGAATAGACGTTTGTCACCATCAGGTCGAAGGCCCGGCTCAAGTACGGCTGAAAGAACGACAGCGACAGCGCAACGACGATCATCCCGAGCGCGATGCGAACGGGGAATCCAACGATCAACAGATTGATCTGCGGAACCGTCTTGGCGATAATGCCGAGTGCCGCATTGTACAGCATCAAAACCGCTATAGTCGGTGCGGCTATTCTCATGGCGATGACGAACAGGTCGCCAAAAGCCTTCACAATCCCTCCGAGAACCAATCCGGAGAATCCCGCGGTCGAAAGGGGGATTACGCTAAAGCTGTCGGTCAGCGCGCGTATCACCCAATGGTGGGCATCCATTGCCAGAAAGATCAGCGTCGCAATCAGAAAATGGAACAAGCCCATGATCGGAATCTGCACGTCCTGCATCGGATCGATCAGACTGACAATGCTAAAGCCCATCTGAAAATCAACGATCTGACCCGCGTACTGGATCGCGGCGAACAGAAACGTCAGCGAAACGCCGAGGACCAGGCCCACCAGCACCTCGTTTATCGCCAGCCATCCCAGCGGGACTACATCCAGCGGCAGCAGATCATAAGGTATTGCAACAATCGGAAGCAACACCAGCGCCAGGATCAACGACAGGAAAATCCTCACCTGTGTTGGCACTGCTGTTCCACCGAAAACGGGAGAGGCGAACAGCATGGCGCCCACACGCATGAAGATCAGCAAGAAACCCTCAAACTGCGACAGCGTAAAGATGAACGGGTTTTCCATACATCTCTTCGTTGTTCCCGCCCCGAAGGCGCAGGAAGCTTTGAGGAACTATACCGACGCTATTTTGCGGTTCCGCGTGTTGGGGGGCATCAAGGCGAATGTGACAGGCTCCGGCCCCCTCCTTATTTGCCGAACATCGGAATCTGGATGAACAAATTGGTTGTAAAACCCAGGAACACTCGCAGCATCCAGGGCAGAAAGATAATGGTGGCGATAAAGACAGCCAGGATTTTTGGAATGAAGGTCAGCGTGAACTCCTGGATCTGCGTAACCGCCTGGAATATGCTGATGACTAACCCGACGGCCAGACCGGCCAGAAGCGGCGGCGCCGCGATGAGAAGGGTAACGAGCAGAGCATCGCGGCCGATGTCGATGACAGCTTCAGGACTCATAGTGATTGCATCACCCAGCGCGACCAAGAACGATTGACGTGACGGAAAAGCCGAAACCTGTTCTGCCTCTTGTTGTTGAAGTATACCATCCAATTTGCGGGCTTGTCAAGAAAATCAGGGGCTCACAATACAAAATGTTGTTATCCTTTTGTCAAAAACCTCATTTCTCACCTAAATCTTGTGGATACTGTCGAAACCCTCTGGGCCGGATACGCTTGACAAGAAATGCAAGCATGTGCTAGTATTCAGTTTAAGAGAAAAAATAGGAACGTGAGAGAAATCCACAGGCAGAAAGCAGAAGCCGCAGCTTCTCACCTTGAAGCGCCGGGTGCCGCTCAAGGTTATGAGACTCGCGCATAACGCGCGGGAAAGATGGCTTTTGCCATCTTTTTTTGTTTTCAGGTTTTTGGGAGGTGGTACGCAATAAAGCCAACGGAGCCAAGAGTCAATGAAAGAGTCCGCGCCAGATCAATCCGGTTGATTGGAGCCGACGGAGAACAAGTCGGCGTAGTCACAGCGGATGAGGGCCTGAGGCAGGCTCGCGAGCTGGGGCTCGATCTGGTCGAAGTGGCGCCCAAGGCCACTCCGCCCGTTTGCAGGATCATGGACTATGGCAAGTACAAGTATGAGCAGAGCAAGCGGGCGAAAGAGGCAAAGAAGCATCAGCATGTTATCAATGTCAAGGAAATGAAGTTCAGGCCAAAGACTGAGGAGCATGACTACCAGTTCAAATTGAAGCATATACAGAAATTCCTGGCGGAAGGAAACAAGACGAAAGTGACGGTGATGTTTCGCGGCCGGGAAATGGTTCATACCGAACTGGGCAAGAAGGTTCTCGAGCGGCTGATTCAGGAGACACAGGATATCGCAAGCGTTGAACAGCCGCCACGGCTCGAGGGCCGAAACATGACGATCGTCCTGGCGCCCAAGAATTAGGTGTTCAAAAAATCATTTAACCGACAAGAGAGCAGGGAGTTTTTTTGTCTGGATTGAGAGGAATTCCAACATGCCGAAGATGAAGAGCAACCGGTCGGCGGCAAAACGGTTCAAGAAGACCGCTACCGGAAAATTCAAGCGAAGCCGGGCTTACAAAGGGCACCTGCTGACAAAGAAGACGAGCTCGCGCAAGCGGAAGCTGAGGAAATCAGCGATCGTTTCCAAATCCGACCAGAAGAGGATCGAGCGCATGATCTCCGTCTGACGATTTTTCAGAATCATATCCTGAAGGAGTGAATAAACAATGCCAAGAGCACGCAACAATCCGGCGTCGCGCAATCGGCGCCGTAAAGTCCTGAAGTCGGCGTCGGGGTACTATGGCGGGAAAAGCCGCATGTTCCGCACCGCCAATGAGGCCGTCATTCGGAGTCTGCGCTTCGCGTACCGCGACCGGAAAGCCCGAAAGCGGGATTTTCGCAAGCTATGGATCACCAGGATCAACGCGGCTGCGCGGTTGAACGGGCTGTCCTACAATCGCCTTATTGACGGGTTGAGCAAGGCTTCGGTCGATGTTGACCGCAAGATGCTGGCCGAACTGGCGGTGAACGACCGGCAGGTATTCAGTCAATTGGTGGAAATCGCGAAGGCGCATCTGGATAAAAATGGTTCTGTATCCGGCGATTGACCTCAAAGGCGGCCGCTGTGTCCGCCTTGAACAGGGCAAGCCGGAACGGGAAAAAGTTTATTTCGATGATCCCGCGACGGTCGCCCGCCAATGGGCAGCCCAGGGAGCTCAGTGGCTTCACGTTGTCGATCTCGATGGCGCACTGTCGAGCGAGCCGCGCAACCTGCCCTCATTAAAGACCATTCGCGCCTCCGTCGATATCCCTATCCAATTCGGAGGAGGCAATCGCACCATCGATGCGGTCTCCGCTGTTCTTGCCATTGGCGCGAATCGAGTCGTCCTTGGTACGGCGGCGCTCCAGTCGCCCGATTTTCTGCGCGAAGCCTGCAGCAAGTTCGGTGACAGAATCGCCGTCGGTATCGATGCTCGTGATGGGAGAGTCGCCATAAGAGGGTGGCAAGATGTCACGACCATGGATGCCGTCATGTTTGCCGAACAAGTTGAGCGAGCAGGCGCAGGACATATCATTTACACCGATATCGCCCGCGACGGAATGCTGACCGGCCCGAATCTTCAGGCCCTTAAGCACATGGCCGACCACTGTTCTGTCTCGCTGATAGCTTCCGGCGGGATTGCGCGCCTGGATGATGTCGCCGCCGTCGCGCGTCTCGCGCCGGGCAAGATCGTCGGCATGATCATTGGGAAAGCTTTGTATGAGGGCGCATTCAGTTTGCCGGAGGCCCTGATAACCGCAAGGAAAGCCTCCTTGTCTTCAAGACAAAACACGAGATGAATCCTTTCTTTGAAAAAGTCGCTATTATCGGCGTGGGCCTGATTGGGGGCTCTATCGGGCTGGCGCTGAAAAAGAGAGGGCTCTGCGGCTCTATCACCGGCCTGGGACGCAGCCACCAGTCGCTTGCAAACGCCGCGAAAGCGGGTGCGATCGATGAAGCCGCCCCGGATATTCCCGAAGCGGTTAACGGAGCCGATCTGGTAGTTGTATGCACGCCGGTCGGATCTGTGGCCGGAGTTATTGCGGAAATGGACAGCTCACTTGAAGAGAATGCGTATGTCACCGACGTAGGCAGTACGAAGCTCAATATCGTGCGCGCCGTTGAGGAACTTCCGCGGGCTTCGATGCGGTACGTCGGCAGCCATCCGCTCGCCGGGTCCGATCGGAAAGGAGCGGCTCACGCCTCGGCCGATCTTTTTGAGGGGGCGGCCGTATTCGTGACGCCGACGTTGGCCACGAATCCGCAGGTGAATGAGACCATTCAGGAGTTGTGGGCGCGGCTGGGCGCGAAAGTTGTTGAGGTTGCGCCGGAAGCCCACGACAGGATTGTGGCCCGCACCAGCCATCTTCCCCATATTGCGGCCTCCCTTCTGGTCGCAGGGCTGAGGACGCTGTCCCCTGAGGACAACCGGCTCGTTGGAAAAGGCTTTCTTGACACCACGCGCATCGCCGCAAGCGATCCCGAGATGTGGACCGAAATCTGCCTGGAGAATATCGAGGAGATAAGAGAGGCGATGGCAACCCTTCGCGAGGACATGGAAGAGTTCGATTTATATCTTAGCGAGGGCTCTTACGAGAAATTGTTTGAATTTTTTCGGTCGGTAAAAATAGTCCGGGATTCTTTTGATTCGTGAACGATCGGATGGGCGCGAAATTTATCACCATAGAAGGCGTTGAGGGGAGCGGCAAAACGACGCAGGCCGCTTTGCTCGCCGACTACTTGCGCAGGCAGGGCATCGGTCTTGTTGAGACCCGCGAGCCCGGCGGGACGGAAGTCGGTGAACAAGTCCGGCAGATACTGCTGTCGCCGCTGTCTGCGGGTCTGGCGCCGATGGCCGAATTACTGCTTTTTCTCGCGGCGCGCGCGCAACTTGTCAAGGAAGTCATTGTACCCGCGCTTCAGAGCGGAAAATGGGTGATCTGCGACCGGTTCTTTGACGCGACCCTTGCATATCAGGGGCACGGCCGAGGGATCGACGGCAAGATCATACGAAAATTGAACGAGCACGCGACCTCCGGGCTGAAGCCCGACGTCACATTCCTGCTCGATCTTGACATCGAGGTCGGCATTCGCCGCGCAGTGTCTGCAAAGCGCGAATTTACCGGCAGCCGCGGCGGCGACCGGCTCGAGCAGGAAGACAAAGAATTTCACCGGCGGGTGCGCGAAGGTTATCTCGAGCTCGCCCGGCCGGAACCCGACCGTGTGAAAATTATTCCTGTATCCGGCTCAATCGAACACGTGCACAAAATCATCGTGTCACTTATAGAACCGTTTCTCGTGAAGGTGCAATGAATTTCTCATCTATCGCGGACCAGCCGACTGCGGTAAAAACCCTGCGGTCGGCGCTCAGCAAACAGAGGGTGGCTCATGCCTATCTGTTCCTGGGCCCTTCAGGCGTGGGGCGCAAACTGACGGCGCGAGTATTCGCGGCCGCCTTGAATTGCGAGGGCGCGCTGGATGAGCGGCCGTGCGGAGCCTGTCCCTCGTGCCGGCTGATTGGCGAAGGAAGGCATCCCGACGTCCAGATTATCCTGCCGACGAAGAGGTCGGCCACCATCACAGTCAACCAGATAGAGGGTCTTCTTCCTTTCGCGTATATGCGCCCGATAAAAGGAAGAACCAAGGTATTCATCTTTTCCGAGGCCGATCGTCTCGGACTCGCTTCAGCGAATAAGATGCTGAAAACTTTCGAGGAACCGCCTCCCTCCACTGTTTTCATACTGATTACTGATCGGCCGGAAAATATGCTGCCGACAGTCGCCTCACGTTGTCAGCCGGTGAAATTCGGCAGGCTTACCGCCGAAACCATCAAGAAAATTTTGGTCCGCGATTTCCATGTTGAGGCCGGACGCGCTTCGGTTGCCGCCGAGCTTGCTGAAGGACAGGTTACGCGCGCGCTTCAGTTCACCGATCCGGAACGGCTCGAGGCAATTACCGGGATCATCAGTTCGCTCGGCGGATGTTCCGAGCGCTTGCAGGCTTATGATCGGCTGCTCGCGCTGTTTAACGATGAACGACTGAAACTGCAGGAACAGGCCGAGAAGGATATCGCGCCGTCGCCGGAAGAGGCGGGAGCTTCGGCGAAATCGGCCTTGGCCGATCTCAGAAAAGCTTTTGTTGACAGGCATTACCGGGAGTTTTTGAATGACTGTCTCGGATTGCTGCTTACGTTGTATCGGGATATACTGATATTAAGGGAGACAGGCATCGACAAATTCATCTTTAACCGAAACAAGGTGAAACTGCTCCGCGGCCTGGCTGAACGCATGAGTTCGGCGGTTCTGCTCCAGAACGTGGAGTCCATTGACCAGGCCTCCGCCTACTGTTCACATTATGTTGCGGAAGACAGGGTCTTTCTGGATCTCCTGTTCGGGTTGCGCCACGCGTAGCGGGCAAGGTGCTATCTCCGCTCCCTGCGAAATAGAGTCATGCCATGGATGCGGACCGGCGAGAAAATCGCCTCCCAATAAAAGCGCACGCCTCCGATGCGCTGCTTCGCAAGAGGGTGTTGTAAATGATTTGTATAGGAAAGATAAAATTCAAGAGTGAAAACCGCCTTTTTTCTTTTCAATCGGAAGGATTGAGTCTGAAGCCAGGCGATTGGTGCGTTGTCAAGACCAATATGGGGTTGAGACTGGGAGAGGTGATTGTCGAGCCGCGACCGATCGACTTCGAGCCGAAGTGCCTGTGCGGGATGATGAAGGCGATTCGAAAGGCGTCGAGCGAGGACAAGAAGAACTATGAGGAGTTGCTGCGCCTCGAAGAAGAAGCTTTCAAAATCTGCGAAAACAGGATAGAAGAACGCGAATTGAGCATGAAGCTTGTTGGCGTTGAGGTCGCTTTCGACAAGAGCAAAATCCTCTTCTACTTCCGGTCGGAGACGCGCGTCGATTTTCGGGAGCTGGTGAAAGACCTTGCCCACCAGTTCCGCACCCGCATCGAATTGCGGCAAATAGGAGTTCGCGATGAAGCCCGCATGGTCGGCGGAATAGGATGCTGCGGCCGCCCATTGTGCTGTGTCTCATTCCTGCAGGAATTTTCGCCCGTCTCGATCAAGATGGCGAAGAAACAGAGCCTTGCGCTCAATCCGACAAAAATCTCGGGACAATGCGGAAGACTGATGTGCTGCATCCAGTACGAGTATGCCTGTTATGCGCAGGCGGGGGGACCGGCAAAGGAAACGCCCGAGGAGGATTCCGCGGACGTTGTGGACGAAGCCGGAGACATCGAGACGCAATCCGGAGAACAAGGAGCATAAGAGTCCGCATGTCGAAAGGGAAATTCTACCTGACCACACCGGCATACTATGTGAATGACATACCTCACATCGGTCACGCCTATACCACGATCGCGGCCGACGTGCTTGCCCGCTTCAAGCGGATGGAGGGCTACAACGTCTTTTTCGTGACCGCTACGGATGAACACGGCATCAAGATACAGCGATCGGCGGAGGAGCGAGGAAAGACGCCGAAAGAATGGGCCGATATTGTCGTTGAGGGATTCAAGAAGGCTTGGAAAACGCTGAACATAAGCTATGATCACCTGATCCGGACAACTGACGATTACCACGAAGCAGGCGTGCAGGCTTTTTTCAAAACGCTTCAGGACCACGGCCACATCTACCTGGGTGATTACGAGGGGTGGTATTGCGTACCGGACGAGGCCTTCTGGACTGAAAAACAACTGGTGAATGGCAATTGTCCGGAATGCGGCCGAAAGGTCGAGAGAGTAAAAGAGAAAAGCTATTTCTTCAAGCTTTCCGCCTTCGGCGAAAAGATTCTCGAACACATCCGACAAAATCCGACTTTTATTGAGCCTGAGACCCGCCGCAATGAGATCGTTAGCCGAATCCAGCAGGGATTGATGGATCTGAGCATCAGTCGGACCACCGTCAGTTGGGGCATTCCGGTTCCCGGCGACGAAAAATGCGTTATTTATGTATGGGTAGACGCCCTGATCAATTACATAACCGCGGTCGGGTTCGGAACCGATCAAACAAAGTTCCGCACATACTGGCCGGCGGATCTGCACCTGATCGGAAAAGAGATTTTGTGGTTTCACACCGTGATCTGGCCAGCCATGTTGATGGCCGCAGAGCTTCCGTTGCCCACCCGCGTGTTCGGACACGGCTGGTGGACGGTTGAAGGCCAGAAGATGTCAAAATCGCTCGGAAACGTGATCGACCCCATCAAGCTGGCCGATTCGTACGGACTCGATGCGGTACGCTACTTCCTCCTGCGCGAGGGCACGTTCGGCAAGGACAGCGATTTTTCGCGTGCGGCCATGATCACCCGGATCAATAACGAACTGGCCAATGATCTCGGCAACCTCTTGAGCCGGACGCTCGCAATGATCAAACGGTACAACGACGGCTTGATCCCGCAGCCCGATCCCGGCGAGGAGGACGCGCAGTTGCGCCAAATGGCGAGTTCCTTATTCTCCCGCATGAAGCCGCAGATGGATCAGCTCCAGTTCAGTCTGGCCCTCGAGGAGATCTGGGCGTTCGTGCGCCGGTGCAATAAATTTGTGGAGGAAAACGCGCCATGGGAACTGGCGAAATCACCCGATAAGAAGGCGCGGCTGGATACGGTGCTCTACACGCTGGCCGAGTCGCTCCGGATCATCACCACACTTCTTGCGCCGTTCATGCCGCAGGCGGCGGCGCAGATGTATGAGCAACTCGGGCTCGACCGATTCGATGAGCTTAATTTCGAGCACCTCGATCAGTGGGGGCGCCTCGACCCCGCATCCCGAATACGGCCGGGCAAGCCCCTGTTTCCGAAGGTGAAAGAGAGTGATTGACACACATTCACATCTGCAAATGCCGGACTTTACCGATGACTGGGCGGCAGTCCTGAAGAATATGGAAGACGCAGCGATAGAGTATTCGCTGGTGATCGGGTTCGACCTGGAATCGAGCAAGCGGGCCGTCGCGCTGGCCGAACAGAACTCGCGCCTTTTGACTGCCGTCGGCGTTCACCCTCACGATGCGGCAACCGTTGATTCCGCCGCCGTTGAAGAACTCAGGAAGCTGGCGCGACACCCGAAAGTGGTGGCGATCGGCGAGACCGGTCTGGATTTTTATCGGAACCTCTCGCCGCGCGACAGCCAGTTTGCCGCGTTCGAGGCGCACCTGGCCCTCGCCGAGGAACTGCATCTGCCGGTGGTCATCCACGATCGGGACGCCCACGAGGAAGCCGCCGAAGTCATCTCTCGATATGCCGATAAACTGGCCGGCGGAGTCCTCCACTGCTTCTCGGGGGACGATCGGCTTGCAGAGCGCGCACTCGAATGGGGCTTTTATATCGCCGTCGGCGGGACGCTGACATATCCGAATGCCGAGGATTTGCGTGCGGTCATCAAGCGGGTGCCAACGGAGCGATTGGTGCTTGAAACCGATGCGCCATATCTCGCGCCCCAGCCCCGGCGCGGCAAACGAAATGAGCCCGCTTTCGTCCGTTACGTGGCCGAGGAGCTGGCGCGGCTGAAAGGTCTCAGCGTCGACGATATCGACCGGATCACGTCGCTCAACGCGAAGAACCTGTTCGGACTGCCGCTTAATGAGAACGGACAGGTGATCGTTTATCCGATACGCGATTCTCTCTACATCAATGTCACCGGCGCCTGCACCAACGAATGCGCGTTCTGCACGCGCTTCAAAAGCCCGTTTGTCAAGGGACATAATCTGCTGCTCAAGCGCGACCCGTCGGCGGAGGAAATCGTCGGCGCCCTCAACACACATCCGCTCAGGTCCTACAAGGAAATCGTGTTCTGCGGATTAGGCGAGCCGCTCCTGCGGTTGGACGCGGTAAAGCAGGTGGCAATGAGCCTCAAACAGAAGGGCTGCGCCGTCCGGATCAACACCAACGGGCAGGCAAACCTTTTTTATAAGCGCAACATTGTTCCCGAGCTGGAGGGGCTGGTCGATTCGATTTCGATCAGTCTGAACAGCTCCAACGCGGAAAAGTATTATGAGCTTTGCAGGCCGAAGTTCGGCCCGAAAACCTTCCTTTCAATCCTGGATTTCATACGCGAAGGCAAGAAATATATTCCTCGCGTCTCCGTGACGGCGCTCGATATCGATCCCGATGAGCTCGAAGCGTGTCGCGCGCTTGCGCGGGAGCTTGGCGTCGAATTCAGGGAGAGGCATTATAACGAGGTCGGATAGTCCGGAGACAATGATGCAAAAGATGAGGATATTGAGCGGCATGCGCCCGAGCGGAAAACTGCACATCGGGCATCTTCTCGGCGCCTTGAGCAACTGGAAAAAGCTTCAGGACGAAGGCCACGAGACGCATTATATGGTTGCCGATTGGCACGCGCTTACGACGGAATATGAAAACACGCAGGACGTGCAATCGAATATCCTCGAGATGGTTTACGACTGGCTTGCCGCCGGACTCGACCCGAATAAGAGCGTCATTTTCGTCCAGTCGCACGTCAGGGAACACGCCGAACTGTACCTGCTGTTTTCCATGATTACGCCGCTCGGATGGCTCGAGCGCGTTCCCACATATAAAGAGGCCCTGGAGGAATATGAGGGACGCGATATCGCGACTCATGGATTCCTCGGGTATCCGCTGCTGCAGGCTGCGGATATTCTGGTTTATCGGGCGCACGCGGTTCCCGTCGGGCAGGATCAGGTCCCCCACCTGGAATTCGCGCGCGAGCTGGTTCGGCGCTTTCATCATCTGTATTCGGAAGTCTTTCCCGAACCGCAGGCGCTGCTGACGGAGACGCCGTACGTTCGCGGCATTGATGGGCGAAAGATGAGCAAGCGTTACGGAAACGCGATTCTCCTTTCCGATTCCGAAGAGGAAACAACCGAGAAGGTGATGAAGATGCTCACCGACCCGGCCCGCAAGAGAAAGAGCGATCCCGGCAATCCCGACATCTGTCCCGTCTTTGATCTCCAAAAGATTTTCGGAACTGAGGAATGGGTGAAGCGCGTGGATCGGGAATGCAGGACGGCGCAGATCGGCTGCGTCGAAGATAAACAGGCGCTCGCCAGGTTCGTGAACGATTCGCTCCGCCCGTTTCGAACGTCGCGCCAACGGATTGCGGCGGAACCCGAGCGGGTCAAGGCGATCCTCGCCGAGGGCGCGGAGAAGGCGCGAAAGGCGGCGCGGGCCACAATGGCGGAAGTCCGGAAGGCGATGCGGATATGAGCTACAAACTCAAGTTGAGCAAATTCGAGGGTCCTCTCGATCTGCTGCTTCACCTCATTAAAGTCAATGAAGTCGATATCTACGATATTCCCATCGCTCTCATCGCGGATCAGTACATCGAATACATGAATATGATGAAGGAACTCGACCTGGATGTCGCGAGCGAGTTCCTGGTGATGGCCGCCACGCTGATGGAGATCAAGTCGCGGATGCTGCTGCCGACGCAGCCGGACGAGGAAGATCCGGAGGAAGACCCCCGATTTGAATTGATCGAGCAGATTCTTGAATACAAGAGATATAAAGAATTGGCCGGTCACCTCAATGAACGAGGGGAGAATGAAAGCCGGTATTTCCAGCGGGATTTCAAAGAAGATGCCGATGTGGAAAACGGCGAGGCGCTGTTGGAGGTATCCCTCTTCGACCTGTTGCAGGCATTTCAGCGGGTGCTCGAATATGCGACCGACGAACCGTTTCGAGAGATCACGCTCGAGGAAGTCTCAATAGAGGATATGATGGCTGACCTTCGGGCAATCCTGCATGAAAAGGAAAATCTGCTGCTCGAAGAGATCTTTCAGAATCGCCCGCGTTCAAAAATCGTTCTGATCACCACGTTTCTCGCCTTGCTCGAACTCATCCGCTTGAAGGAAGTGACGGCGAGGCAATCGAGATTGTTCGGTGAAATTCGAATTTTTTCGCTGGAAAAAAAGTGAAGCGGAGCCGGCGGCGGTTCATCTGAAACGCGGAGCCGAGGGCGAAGACTTTGCGGTGCGCGCTCTGAAAAAAGCGCATTATAAAATAGTTGAACGCAATTTCCGCACTCCCATCGGCGAGATCGACGTGGTCGCCCGCCAAAAGGATTGTCTGGTTTTCGTCGAAGTGAGAACCCGAAGCTCGATCGATTACGGGCTTCCCCAGGAAACCGTTGACGCGCGCAAGAGAGAACGGATGTGCAAAACCGCACTGTGGTACCTGCAAAAGAATCGGATTGAAGATGCCCCGTGCCGTTTTGATGTGGTGGCCGTATTGAGGAAAGATGGAAAAGCAAAGCCCGAAATCGAGATCATTAAAGACGCGTTCAGGCCCGAACAGAGATGGTGAAGCGCCAGCGGTGGACACGTCTCGATACGCCGTAACGATCCCATTCGACGCGCTCCCAAGCAATATCGAGTTCCTCAAAAAGAACCGCCTCAACGTCGAGATCATGATGTACGATACCGGCTGGGTCCGCAATTATCCTTATGCGGAAGTCAAAGCGATGGGCGAACGGCTGTCGGCGGAGGGGATCGGCGTGAGCGTCCACGGGCCGCTTTTCGACCTGAACCCGGGCAGCCTGGACAGGATCATCCGCGATTACACGAAATTCAACTTCATGCGCTGCCTCAACATCAGCGCGCTCCTCAAGGCGTCGATCGTGGTGTTTCACCTCGGCCTCAACCCTCTCATTCCGAAGGATTACCGCGAATTATGGCTGAAGACCAGCATGAAAACCTGGAGGCCGGTCGTTAATCAGGCAAAAAGACTCGGCATCGTCATCGCCATCGAAAACATGTTCCTGAACGCGCCGCACCTGCTCCGGGATGTCGTCGATTCGGTTGATTCCCCCTATATGCAGGTCTGCCTCGATATCGGGCACGTGAACGTCTATTCGACCGTCCCGCTTGAGGAGTGGCTCCGCGTTCTCGGCACGAGAACCGTCAAGATTCACATCAATGATAACGACGCCCGAAACGACCTGCACCTCGCGTTCGGCGAGGGCAACATGAACTATGAGCTTGTTTACGCTCTGTTGCAGAAACACCGGATAAACGCGATCATGACCCTCGAGATGACGCCCGACAAGCTCCCGCAGACATTCGCCTACCTTTCACAGCACAAGCTTACACTGCCATCGCTGAAGACGTGAAGGGCCGCACGCTCAGCACTACCCTGCCACGGGTGGGAGACCAGGATGATTATTCGGCTGGCGGAACAAGACGACCTCCAGCAGTGCCGGGAGCTTGATGCAATTGTCAGCGGGCTCCACTCCCGGAAACAGTTCCTGGAACAGAGAATCCGTCACCGCAGAGCATATCTTTCGATCGAGGAAGCGCGCGTTGTCGGGCTTATAACGTTCCAGACCAATTTCATTGATTGCCTCTATATCTCCCTCATAATTGTGCACCCCGATTTCAGGCGCCGTGGCATCGCGCGAAAACTGATCAATCAAGTAGCCGGGCATTCCCGAAACGGAAAGCTCTTCAGCTCGACCGAAGCCGACAACGAGCAATCGATAAAGATGCACGAGGCGCTGGGTTTTCAGTTCAGCGGCTATATTGACAATCTCCCGCAGGGAAAGCGCGAGATCCTCTTCTGCAAAAACGTGGCCCGATCCTCTGGCCCGATCCCCCTTCCCTAAAGTAACACGCCATCTTCCGGCCGACGGAAAAAGCAAGTAAAAGAAAAGAAAGGCACGCCATTTCTTAGAGCTTATCCGTAAATAATTATTGTCTTTTAGGTTCTTCTCCGATTTAGTTGTTGCCTGAGAATGCCTGTATGACTTTAAGAGTAAAATATCGGTTGTCATGGAATCCGAAGGCGCGTTTGGAAATGC
>QZKU01000061.1 GCA_003598085.1 Candidatus Abyssobacteria bacterium SURF_5 | reverse complement strand
TCATCTCCAAAACCACAAAGGAAACCCAACAGAGCCAATAAGAAGGAGCAGTCAGCAAAAATCCGCCCCCAAGGGCCGATTTAGATGCGTAAGCCCTATCCGGAAAATAATGAAAGAAGACATTCAGCCGGCACATGTGATACAATTTGGTCCAACAGGATTCAAGCATTCATCTCCCAGGATTTCCTATACAGCGAAAAGAGGAGGAGAAGAGGTATGGTCGCCAAGAGAAAAGGTGCCACGGAGAAGCAGAGTCCACGAAAGGCCGCGGCGAAGAAAAAGGCTGCCCCGAAGACCACCAAGAAGAAGCAGGTCGCCCAAAAGAGCGTCAAGACGAAGCAGACCGCCCGAAAGAAACAACCGGCCACTCGGGCGTCTTTGATCAAATCGAAGCTGGCTGCGGCGGAAAAAGCCAGGAAGAAGCGGGCCGCGGCACAGAAGATTAAGGAGCAGGAGAAGAAGCGCGCGGCTGCGCAAAAAATCAAGGAGCAGGAGGACGCGGCTCTTTATTCGCTCGGCATCGCATTCGACGGAAGCGGGATCGTTCCCATAACAGAGGCGCGCATCTCAATGGTCGACATGGGATTCCTCCACAGCGATGTCTGCTATGATGTCGTGAGCGTCTGGAACGGGAGCTTTTTCAGGCTGAATGAGCATATGGACCGTTTCGAGAGAAGCTACCAGGGCCTCGGCTTCAAGCTGTCGTACACCAAAGAAGAGATGAGGCAGATACTGATAGACATGATCGCGCGGGCGAAGCTTAAGGATGCCTACGTCTTCATGTGCGCCACACGCGGCTTGCCGGATATGGAAGACCCGCGCGATATGGACAGATACCACCAAATGTTTTACGCGTTCGCCGTGCCGTTCATCTGGCTCGTCAGCCCGGACGAGCAGAAAATCGGGACCGATGTGATCATCAGCTCAGTTCCGCGGATACCGAAGGAATGCGTGGACCCCACGATAAAGAACCACCACTGGGGCGATCTGACCCGCGCCGAAAAGGAAGCCCATGCGAAGGGCGCGAAAACCGCTTTCCTTCTCGATCACGACGGCAATCTGACCGAGGGCGTGGGATTCAACATATTCATAATCAAAGACGGCAGGTTGCTAACTCCGGATTCGGGCTGCCTGTTGGGCATCACGCGACTCACCGTGTTTGATCTTGCCAGGGAAATGAATATCGAGGCGACAGCGTGCAAGATTTCTGCAGAGATGGTGCGCGCGGCCGATGAAATATTCATGTGTACCACGGCAGGCGGGATCATGCCCGTAAAATCGATCGACGACATCCCTCTCAGCGGCGGCAGGCCCGGCCCGATCACAATGAAGCTGCACGAGGCTTTCTGGAAAGCGCATGAAAGGCCCGAATATTCGACGCCGGTAAACTACAGTTGATCGCCTGATAAAAGAGACAACACTTCGCGGTCCGTAGGCCGAAGGGAAGAAGAGCCCCGAGCCCTAAGCCCGATATCCAAAATCGGGAGAGAGGAAAGTACCTTTGTCGTCTCTTTGGGTGCGGATTAATTCGACAGGTCGTCACTTTGTACTGAAATAGACACCAAATGAAAGGTGCGGGTCCCTTTCCAGTCCGGTGTCTCGCTGACAGTCGCCTGTCTTCATTCCCTGCTTTGCGTTCCCGCTCCGCCGGCGGCGCTGCCGCCGGAAATCGATCTTCGTATTTGCACCGCCGACGAACGCCGATACACGGCGCTTTTTGCCTGCTTTCCACGGTTCCCTCCTGGTGTCCCCGTGAATCCTGATGGCTCATCTTTCTCTTCCCGCAGAAGGATAACTTGCTCTTCGCATTGCTCCTATACAGTATTAAGATGCTCATCCAGAATGAGTCGCCGGTCATCTGACTAAAGGCTTGAACCGAAACGGCAAGTGAATTTGAGGGCGCCCATCCAGCGTCGCGTTGAGACGCCGGGAGATGGGCTTGCCGAAGTTGATTATTCCTTGTGCGTTTGCAAGGAGATCCTCATTATGAAGAGGGCCATGGGTCTCTCCCGGATTGGAGCGGACTGTCTCGGAACCAGTTTTGCGGGAAAAAACATATCGATTCAGCACAGAAGCTGGATACTCGTTTGTCTGTTTCTCGGCATGTTTGCCTGCCTTGCAGTCTTCTCCGGAGCCAGTTTCGCGCAGGTGGGACCGGAAGTAAAGACTCCGGAAGAAAAGGGACCTGCCGCTCCCCGGGAGGAACCGTCACCCGAGGTTCCGGAGAGAGTAGAGGTGAAACCCGTCACCCGCGACCACGAGATACGCGAGCGGCTTAATGACATCCTGGAGGCGACCGGCTGGTTTATGGATCTCGAGGTGCGGGTAGAGGATGGGGTGGTTTTCCTTGAGGGCGGGACGGAGACTGATGACCACAAAGAATGGGCCGCGGACCTGGCGCGCCGCACGCAGGATGTCACAGCGGTGGTCAACAAAATCGAGGTGGTGGAACCATCTGTCTGGGATTTTGAGCCGGCATTGGCTGGGTTGCGCGAACAGTGGCGCGATGTAATGCGAGGACTTCCCTTTGTCGCCTTCGGCTTACTCATTTTGGCTGTCGCATGGGGAATGGCCCGGCTGATTGCCATTACGACCCGGAGGTCTTTGGGCCGCCGGCAGGTCGCCCCCTTGCTGCGCGACGTCATAGCGCGCGGAGCCGGATTGGTTGTCCTCCTCGCAGGCCTGTACGTCGTGTTTCGGGTGGCGGGACTGACCACCATCGCTCTGACGGTTATTGGCGGAACAGGCTTGCTGGGAATCATTCTGGGCATTGCCTTTCGCGACATAACAGAGAACCTGCTGGCCAGCGTCTTCCTGAGTATTCAGAACCCATTCGGTGACGGCGACCTCATCGAAATTGCAGGAGTTACCGGATATGTTCAGCGGATGACCATACGCACTACGATCCTCATGACGCTGGACGGCAATCATGTGCAAATACCCAATGCCACTGTTTATAAGAGCACTATTCGCAATTTCTCGAGCAACCCCAATCGCCGTGAAGACTTCACTGTGGGAATCGGCTATGATGACGCGATTCCAGCCGCACAGGAAGTGGCCCTGAGAGTCTTGGCGGAACATCCGGCGGTTCTGAAGTCCCCGGAGCCATGGGTCCTCGTGGACGGCCTGGGCAAGTCCACGGTAAATCTGCGAGTTTACTTTTGGCTGGATGGAAGCCGGCACAGTTGGCTCAAGGTAAAATCGTCTGTCATTCGCCTGGTGAAACGCGCGTTTCAATCGGCGGGCATCTCCATGCCGGACGAGGCGCGGGAATTGATTTTTCCCCGCGGCGTGCCTGTCCGATTAGTTGAGCCCGAGGCCGTGAAGAAAGAAGAGGCAGCGGCGCCGCACCCGGAGTATCAGATACCTGAAGAGCCCGCAACGGTAACCACCGGCGCCGAAGGGGGATTGCGCAGTGAAGAAGGAGAGATCCGGGAGCAGGCGCGTCATTCCCGAACGCCGGAAGGAGGGGAAAATCTCCTGAAACCGATGGATACAACAAGGAAAGACAGGCCATAGACGGAGACCGGAAGAGCATCAAGTTCACAGTCCGTTTACGGCGCCGGAGCTCTGCGATGAGTTGACCCGGGTACGCGCCCGGTTCGTCTCCTTCAAGTAATTCGTGATCGTTAATTCCTTCAATGCGTCTTAATCCGGGGCTTTTGATATATCGAGCGAAGCAAAGCACCTGGCTCGTCCGAGAGACATGAGCCAGGCGACTGCGGCGCAGATGAGCAACACGATCCCGAACGCCGTCACAACGGACGCGCCCGTGGGCAGATCCCATTGGACGGACGCGAACATGCCAAACGCGCTCGCTACGAAGCCGAGCGTCCACCCGATCAGCAGGCGGCTCAGAATCCTTTGCGCGAACAACATTGCGCAGACGGCGGGCACAACGAGATAACTGAAGACGAGCAGCACGCCCGCAATCTGCACGGAACTGGTCACGACAAATCCGAACGTCACATAGAAAACGAAATCCCACCATCTGACGGACAGCCCTTTGCGCCAAGCCTCCTCCGCATCCAGCGATATCTGCAGGAACTTGTGCCGCAAAAGATAATGCACCACGCCGACCAGCGCGTAAATAATGAAAGTCTTCAATATGCCGGGCCACGTGACATAGAGAATGCTGCCCACGAGCATCGCGGTTATCGCCTCGTGTCCGTGCGGCGCCCGATCGAGCACAAGGATAGCTGCGGCCGAACAGACGGCATAGACGATCCCGATAATCGCCTCCTGCGGCACTTTCTCGTCACGGAACCGCCCGACCGAAAAAATCGCGGCCCCGACAAAGGTGAATCCGAGCGAGCAGCAGTATGCCTGCGGACTCCTCAACTCATATCCGAGCAGGAGCGCCAGCGTAGTTCCGAGCGCCGCCACCTGCGCCAGCGCGAGATCGACAAAGATGACGCCGCGACTGACGACGTGGAGCCCCAGATAGCAATGGATGCCGGTGAGAATGAGACATGCGGCGAACGGGGCCGCCATAAAGATAAGCGTGTCGTTCATAAGTTTTCTCCGCTGCCTTGTCGAGCCGACTGCGCGGCCTGCGCCGCCTCACGCCCTTTCACTTCCTGCAGTTTGTGGATCACGTTGCCGATGAGCGTGAAGTAATCGGTCACGCCGGGTTGGCCGCCGACCGCGTTAGCCACTTCCACCACGCGCAGTCCTGTCTTCTGCGCTACGAAATCCGCGGCTTTACGATCGTAGTACGGCTCCATCAGGATCATCTCGGCGTCGCCGCTCTGCGCGGTAGCGATGATGTGGCGCAGATGTCCCGGACTCGGCGGGATGCCCGGTTTGGGCTCGAGCTCGCCGACAATTTTCAGGCCGAACCGGTTCGCGAAATACGTCCAACTGCGATGATACGTGATCATCTCCGTGTTCCTCAATGGTCTCATTTGCCGGTACCACCCGCCGGCGGAATCCTGAAGGCCTTCCTTCTGCAGAAACGCTTCCAGTTGCCCGGCCGCTTCGAGCGACCACAGGCGGTCGCCGCCGACCCGATTGACGAGGTCCTCGCCAAACATCGCCAAATCGAGCCGCTTCTCGAAATCCGCGCAGCGCCGCTGGTAATCGGAGGCATGCGCGGGATCGAGTTCCTCGAGTTTGTCCGCTATCGATTTTGCAATCCTGCGACCATTATACGGATCGAGCCAGTAATGCGGATTTCCCAGCGGATGCACGTCGCCCATCGAGCGATCCACCTTTGTCTGCGGGACTTCGAGTCTGAGCGCCTCGAGTGAGGCGTCGAGGTAGCCCGGCTGCTGAAACCGGATCTTCGAGTTGCGCGAGCCGTCGATGACAAGCTGCTCGTATCCTATCTCCATTTCCATGCCAAGTTTGATGAACAGATCGGCTTTGCGCGCGTCGACCATATAGCTTGGTTTGGCCGTTATCGCATGCGGGTCTTCCTTGCCGGTGGCAAGCGAAGTGACCGAGACGTGTTCGCCGCCGACTTCCCCGGCGAGCGATTTCAGCACGGTATGCGTTGTGAGTATCCTCAATTTGGCCTCGCATTCGGCCGGCCTCATGAAACAGAGCGCCACCACGACTGCGGTCAAAGTCGAAAAAAGTCTTCTCCGGCACATGGTTTTTCACTCCCCTCTCTTAATATTCATGGGCGCGATGCGGCCCGAGCCCGAAATTCAACTGGACCCAGAGCAGATGCTCATCTTCATCCAGCGGATCGGCGAAATTGCGATCGATGAACATGTAGCCCAATCGCCAGAACACGTATTCACTTTGCAGAAACGTCAGATAGGCGGAATATCCTTTCTCGTGGAACTCTTCGAAATCGGGGAATTCGGAATAGTCATACCGCAGCGCGCCCTCCCATCGACGAGCAAACCGGTATCCGAGCGAAGAATACATGCCCCACGTGTCTTGCTCTCCGCGCTCTTCATTATCCTTTTGCGACAACAGGAACTCGGTCTGCCAGGTCAGGCCGTGATAGAGCGCCCGTTGCGGCGGAAGCCACCTGAGCGTGAGATCGATCCCCTCGAGCCACGTCCTGCTGCCGCCGTGCCCTTCGTCATTCGGGGCGGTCGCCGCAGTCGCCCCCAGTTCGAATGTGGTCGACTCGTTGATCTCGAAAAGATTCTTCATGTGGACGAGATGAGCGAAATCGTCGTAGTCCTCGCCGGCGAATGAGGACTGGTTGCTATTATTGAATACACCGTACACCAACTCAAGGTAATGGTCGGTGGGCGCAAGCCAGCTCACTTCGAATCCGTCGCCGATGAGGCCGTGGCCGCCGAAGTAGTTTTGGATCATCAGTGGATAGTCGACCCACGGCAGCGCGTGGAGATGGAGCGGGTTCACCTTGCCGAATTCCTCCCGCATCCTGCCTGCCCGCGCCTGCAGGCCGTAGGGAAGCGTGAGCGCGGTCAGATACGCCTCTTCAAGGTCGATCGCAAATCCGTGCTCGTGGGCCGCGGCCCCAGGGGTATCGTGTTCGTGAGATTCTTCCTCATGGGAATGCTCCTCGAATTCCTTCTCGACCGCAATGGTAACATCGGCGCGGGCGAATGGATCGAGCACTCCGGAGAAATTAACCTCGAGTTCTCTGAAGATGAACTCATCATCCGGCCGGTCCCCTTCGTTTTCATGGCTTGTGTACTGGGCGAGGAAATCTCCTATAACCGAGATGTCGGGGTTGAAACTTTGCAGGGAAAGACTCTGGGCCGACGCGGTCGGCGAATAAACGGGCGGCGGCTCGTAAAATTCCTCATATACGATGTCGGGCTCCTCCGCCCGCACCGCCCGCTCGGCTTCCAGTTGTCCCGTCAAATCCTGAATCTTCTGTTCAAGCGTATCGACCTCCTGGTCGTGTTGGCGCCGAAACTGTTCCAGCGCATTCCGGAGTTCCTGCACCTGACCCCTGAGCGCCTCGAGATCAGAATCTTGTGCCGCCTCAAGCGTCCGGGCAGGAGGCAAAAAGAGTATCATCACGAGAAGAAAGAGAATGCCGGTCCTCATATCTGGCTCCTGTCTCAGAAACATCACCCGCATGAATTGGGAGATGATTGGCCACTGCGTCTGAAAAAAGAGGTTAAGGGAAGAGAAAATTAGAGCGGCGGGCTTCGGGAGGCTTCGCTCGGCAGAAAACCGGATCGAACGGAATCTCGCGTTTGAACTGGATAGAAAACGGCAGCAACCGGACATTCATCTGAATGATCGGGGCTGATCGCGGCGGAACAACTCTGAAAGCTGCAGAAGGGGCAGGTTTCCTTCTTATGTGATGTATGGTCGAAAATGAGATGAAGATTGCCGAGAAGAAACGCAGATATGAGAAGGAGAATCAACCAAGGGGTCAGATTGCGCCGGCTGAACGGAGATTTTCGAGGGGCAAAAACGTCTCGCATGCTTGAATCGATCAATCCTGCCGTGATCTCACAACGAACACCCTTATATCATATTTCTTCGAAAATCGCAATTTCACGGTTAACGCCGACGCAGTTGAAGCAACCTCGTGAAGATCAACCCGTGGTCCCGCGCGTCATTGTAAGGAGTTGAACACCCTGAAGCTGCTTGAAACTTGCTCCCTCGGAAATCATTCTGATTACGGTATCCGGCTCCGTGACCTTGACGCCGGAAACAACATCGACACCGTGCTCGAACAGGACAGGCGCGAGCGGAGTGGAAGGTCCGAGCATCACGACGAATCTACCCCTGCAAAGCGGCATGAGGCGCTCGAAAGAATGGTTTATCAAGACCGTTCCACTCATGCCGACAACATCCGCTTGCGGAAGGATGCGTTCCGCCTCCTCCTCGGCCAGGTCACCCTCTTGCGGCTGCTTTTCCAAGACCCAGAGCCTTTCAGCCGTCTCCTTCAGCTTTGAGACGAACGGGAAATGGCCGACGATTACGATCTTTTTTCCGGTTCCTCTTCTTCTCAAAATCTCGAAGGCATTTTTTTCTTCACACCGGCTCAGGTCGATGTCTATTAATGAGTTGATTGCGGCCATTCCGATCGAGGCCTCGGCGACACTCGACGAATAGGCCATTTGCGCAAGCTCGAGCGCTGTTTTCGCCGTAAGCGAACCGGCCTCTTTGACCGGATATGATCCGTGGTGCGATCCTGCCTCGCGGATCGTGGAGGCAAGACCGCAATGCCTGCTGATGACGGACGTCCAGAAGATGCACGTGTTAACTTGCCTTACCGCGCTGTCCTCCCGGATAGTGGATATGAGATCATCGATCACTTTCATTGGTGGCAACATCCTCAGAGACCAAAGGGGCAAAAGCGGCGGAGTCCCAGTATTTGCGCGGCGCCGGCGATACTGACTCCGTAAAAGATGACAGGTTTTTTCTGTTCAAGAAACGTTTGTATCGTGTCATTTACCAGCGCGGTCCCTGTTACGAGCAGCAAGTCGGAGCGGGCGGCAAGACGCTCCGTCTCTTCCGGCCCATCTATGCTGACCCCACTAAATGTTTTGCCGATATTGTCTTCGTCCATATCCACAGCAGCGACGGTGAACCTCTTGCTGAGTTGCTCGAGCAATCTCGGCTGATGGCCGACCAGGAGAATGCGGGCGTTGGGATATTCTTTCGCGAGTGTCCTGGCGCACTCGATGCCGCAGCGAGCGGGACCGTCATCGCGGCAGTGGACGGTTCCCTCGATGAGTCCCAGCGATCGCATGACCGCGTTCAGGGAGGCAACAAAGATGGCGCGATGAAAATTATAAGCCATCTTGATCTGAAGAACATCCTCGATGCTGCCGCTCCACTGGCCGGTCATATCGCTGAAGGCGTGCCCCTTGGCTGAACGGAACGTTGCCTCCATCATCCGCTCTTTCCCCTTCAGGATGGGATAATCCTCACCGCCGGGATTCCCGATCGCCTCCCGCGGCGAAAGGCTTCGCGCCTGTATCTCAAGCCGCTCGAGCTGAAGGGAATTCTCGTCAGCCAATCGAGCAAAGGCTTTTTGCAGTTGTATATAAATGCCGGTGTTATTCATTTTACTTTCGTCACATGCCCTCTTGTCTGCCGATGTCGATTTCCTTTCAGCGGTGACGTTTCCCCGAAACCATGCAAAATAACAGGCTGCGCGGTTATGATGCAAGAGACCCCATAGGATCTCAGTAATCGTGCGTTCCCACTGCAACCGGGACCTTGAACATCTCTTCTATTTTCTTTTTTATGGCGTCGATGTTCATGGGACAGTTCATTATGGCGGTAGCTTTCTTGACGCACGTACCGAAATAGATTTCGTCGACTTTCTCGTCGAGGGCATCAAGCACCATCTTCTGCAGTTGCAGCTTTGGGAGCACCAGGCCGGGGCAGTCGCCGCAGCTTGTATTGAAGACCACCTGCCGGTCGTCACCCCCCTCGAAGACAAAGGCCTTGTTGTTGACGGCTTTAAAACATTTGGCGCATCCAATACAGGTTTGATCCTGAATTTTTTCACAAAAGATAATCCCGATTTTTTTTGCCACAGTTTATCGTCCTCCTTTTTATCGTCCTCCTTTTGCCCATGAGGTTTCCGGAGCTTATCGATGGTATTCATGGAATACCCGGCGAAACTACTTCTTTCGCGTGATGACTCCCGCGGTCTTGCCCTCTAACCGATAGATGTAGCCGTCTTCCGGTTTCGGCTCGACGTGAAAAACGCCTGCCACCTGGACCGGTTCGAGTCGCACGAACGCAGTGGGTTCATCCATTTCCACCAGCACGTACTGATTGTATTGCGGCCTGGGACCATAGCAACAGGTTTGCGTGCTTCGCAGCAGGCAAAACTGCTTGATTTTAGGGCCGGACTCGAGCGGGTACATAAAGCCGGTGATCTGGACAAACGCGTTGTCCGCCTCCATGACATCTTTCGGCGCCGGTGTCGGCCGTTCTCGCTCATAACGCCACTTCTTGAGGGTTGAAAACAAGAGAGCGTCCGCTTCCTTGCGGATCATGCGTTCGTTGATGCCGATGGTGTAATGCCCGGCCTGGTAGCCCTCGTCCCGGACCAGCGATTTCTTCTGGTCCGGCCACAGAAGGGATGGGATGAATTTTATCGCAACGATGATACCGAGAGCAACGGCTATCTTCAAAGACAGCCCGTACAATCTCTTCAAGAAGGTAACGCCCATGTTTACGGTAGCGCTCATTGATTCCCTGCAGGCTGTTTGCCGGCGAACATTCTTTACGATATCGGCGACAGGTTCTTTGCGGCATTCACCGCATAAGCCTGGAGTGCGGGCACCAAACCGGTTAGCGCTCCCAAGAGCAGTCCAACCGGCAGAATCCAGGCCTCTGCGCTCGAGACATAGAGGCCGCTTAGCCGGACACCCGTTTCGACTTTGATGAAATGAGCGCCAATAGCGACCAGGCCGTGCCCTGCGATCATGCCGGCCACGGCCGCGATCAGCGTGATGACGGCAGCCTCGGTGATAACCAACCCGAAGACCGTGCGGCGGTGCGCTCCCAGCGAGCGCATCAGGGCGATATCGCGGCGCCTCTGTTGAAGCGCATTATAAAGCGAAACGAAAAGGAACGCCGAGGCCATTACCGTGACTAGTACGGCGATCGCAGCGAGTACCTTGTCGACCCAGCCGATGATCTTAAAGAGACGGGGGAGAATCTCGTTCGGAACGACAAATTGCGCCTCTTTGCCCTGATTGATCTCAAATTTCAAATCCTGGATGCCCGGATGAATGATCCCGCTCCGGATGCGTTTCATTTTTAGATACGCGCCGCTGATTTCGCGGTGGGTTTCATCTTCGCCCATCACCGCAGTTTCCTCAGGATGTCCGGCGAGCCCGTAAAACGTGAGCAACGGGATGTAGACCGCCCGGTCATACGGCGTCCCCGTCGGCGCCATGGCGCCAACGAACGTGATGAAATCATGCACATGAACGGGATCGTTTTCGCTGATGCCGCAGACCGGGTTGAATTGATCCCCTGGCCGGATACCCAGTTCACGTGCGGCTTCGGCGCCGGCCACGGCTTCCATGCTTGAGGAAAACGGGCGCCCCCACCCGCCGCGAGAAGGGGAAAACGAAAAACGTTTGCCGTCTTCGTACTCGAATTCGGTAAAGAATCTGTCGTCGATCGCATTAACCCTGAAGCCGCCGTAGGAATGGCCAACGCAGAAAGGGATAGCCTGCGTCACCAGCGGATGCTGCGCGACCGCCTCATAATAATTCCACCTGATCTTGCCGGGCATATCTTCAAGATGGTAAAGCCCATTCAGCACTACCTGCAAAGGGGACCCTTTCGGTCCGAGGATGGCGTCGACGCCGAGGCCGACGCGGGTAAAATTGCGGTACGTTTGCTCGCGCAGCGAGGAGACACACACCAGCAGCGAGATTCCCAATGCGATAGCCACAATCGCAAGCGAGGATGATAGCCAGTGCTGCCGGAGGCTTTTCAAAACTATTTTCCAGAAACTCACCGTGGTGCTCCCGCGAAAGCGATATTCAATTCGAGGAAGGGGACTGCTTCTTCAAACCGCGCGACCACATCTTGCTCATGGCTCACCAGAACAAGGGAGCACTTTTCTTCCGAGCAGACCTCGCGAATGAGGTCGATGACCGCGCTGGAATTTACGGGATCGAGCGAGCCGGTAGGCTCGTCGGCCAGAATCAGCGCCGGTTTGTTCACGAGCGAGCGGGCCACGGCAACCCGCTGCTGTTGACCCATGGAGAGTTGAGCCGGACAGTGGCGCATCCGGTCGGCGAGACCGACTCGCTCGAGCAGAAGCTTTGCCGCCTCCTTATCCACCTTCTTTCCGGAAAAGCTGATTCCAAGCAATACGTTCTCCAGGGCGGTAAATCCCTGCAGCAGATTGAGCGACTGGAAGATATATCCAATGTGGCCGGCGCGGAAACTGTCAAGTTCGGCTTCGGTCATCTGATCGAGTCTGCGACCGCATATTTCGACCGAGCCTCCTGTCGGCGAAAGCAGCCCGGCCAGAATGTGCAGGAAAGTTGTCTTGCCGCATCCGGAAGGGCCCGATAGAGCCACCTGCCGGCCTGCCTCGAGCCTCCATTCCGGGATGGAAAGCACTGGGAACGAATTACCCGCGGCCGACAGGATCATACTCAGGTCACGCAGTGTGATGACATCTTGCATCTTTATGTCCCATGAGGAGGCGGTTCAGGACGATCCGCTTGTCACGAACAAGGCGGATGCTCGCATGGAGTGGTGCTCCCGCAGCAGGTGCTTCCTTTGCCGCATCTGGTTTTCGCGGTCGCCGCGTGTTCTCTTGCAATATTCGGCGCCGATATGAGGCGCTCGAGGTTGGTTGAGCCGCATCTTGAGCAAGAAGGCGATTCTCGTTCGAGCGAAGTCCGGATCAATACCTCGCTCTTCTCGCCGCAGTCGTTGCATTTGAAATCGTAGAGGGGCATTGCTCGCGTCCTTTCTTCAATATCTTACATCCCAGCGCGGCAGGGGGCCGCATGTCAATTGCATCATGATCCCGTGCGCTCCCCGGCATCACGCGATGCCGGGTCGTGCGCGCAGTTTAATGGTCGCAGACATTTTCGCCGAGCGCCAACGAATTTTGCATGTAGGCTTCTACTATGGCATCAGGCTCGCTGGACGGGGCGCCGATGATCACCTCTATTCCATTCTGCGCGAAAAGCTGCAAGGCTCTTTGTCCCATACCGCCCGCGATAATTACCGTGGCTCCGAGTTCATGCAGCCAGCGCGGCAGCAGCCCCGGCTGATGCTCCGGCGCCGGAATAGTTTCTTTTTTAATGACTTGCCTGGTTTCCATGTCCACATCGATAAGCGCGAAGTTCGCGCAATGACCGAAATGCGGGCACAGTCTTCCATCGATGACGGGTATTGCGATTCTCATTAATTTCTCCTTTTCATGATATCAAGCTTTGACGCTCTGCACATCCCCCATAGCCAATATGGGATGAATTACCTCCTCAAACGCTTTAGCGGTCTGCGTCCCGGCAAACCTGCGGCAGAAGGGTTGGCCGTCGTCGCTCGCCGTCACCACTAGCGGGTCGATCGGAATTTTTCCGAGGAACGGGACGCCCATCTCGGCAGCCATTTTTTGACCGCCACCCGACTTGAATATCTCATGGCGGCTGCCGCAGGTGGGGCAGATGAATCCGCTCATGTTCTCGATGACGCCGATCACGCGCAGATTCACGGTCCGGCAGAACGAGATGGATTTTCTGACGTCCGCAAGCGCAACCTGCTGTGGGGTGGTCACGATAACGGCGCCGGAGGCGTCCTCGATCAATTGCACCACCGAGAGCGGCTCGTCGCCCGTTCCGGGCGGGCAATCTATCACCAGGTAGTCCAGAGTCCCCCACTCGACGTCCCGCAGGAACTGCTTGATCAGTCCCATCTTCACCGGCCCTCGCCAGATAACGGCGTCATCGTGCCGCGGAAGGAAAAAGCCAAGCGACATGACCTTGAGTTTATCTTCGAAGAGCGTCGGATAGATTGTGCCATCAACAACGTTCGGCCGGTAGCCCTCGAGTCCGAGCAGCGTCGGGACGCTTGGTCCGTGCACATCGACATCCAGCAGGCCGACCTTCCTTTTGGCGAGCGCCAGCGACATCGCCATATTGACGGCGACGGTGCTTTTGCCGACGCCTCCTTTGCCCGAAAGAACGACCACTTTGTGTTTGATTTTGCACATCCGTTTTTGGAGCGCCTGGCGGTCAAGGAAATCCTTGGTGTCCTCATCTTTTTTCTGCGTCTTTGCGGAGCAGTCGTCTTTTCCACATGTTCCGCACTCAGTTGCTTCCATTCTTTTCCTCCTGAAAATTTATTCTCCGTGCTGAACAAGGGGGCCGGAAAGTTTTTTCTGGCCCTCGTCTGCGTCAAGTATCTGAGCAACTCTCTTCCAGATCCTCTTGATTTCTTCCGATACGGAGCCGTTGGAATATTCGATCACACTCGTGAAATGAACCTGCGCTTCCGTTACGATGCGATCGTAGGGGATGCGCCCGATCACTTCGATTCCGTCGGCTCGACAGGCATCTTCAATTGTGGTCGACATCTCCGGATTCAGGTCGAATTTGTTAATGCAGACGACGGTTCTGATTTTGAAATGATTCGCGAGCTGGTGCACCCGGCGGAGATCATGCAATCCTGAGAGCGTCGGCTCGGTCACAACCAGAACCAAATCAGTCCCGGTGATAGATGCAATTACCGGACATCCGATACCCGGCGGCCCATCAATGATTATCAGATTAAGCCCTTCTTTGAGGGCGATACCGCGCGCCTGGCTTCGCACCAGCGAGACCAGTTTTCCGGAATTTCCTTCGGCTATTCCGAGCTTCGCGTGCGTCATTGGCCCATAACGGGTCTCGGAGACAAACCACTCTCCGCTGACTACCTCCTCCAGAACAATGGCATCGGCAGGACAAACCTGCAGGCAAACGCCGCAGCCCTCACAACTTATTCGGTCTATATGGAAACAGGCCGGCACCACGCCGTTCTTTTTGACCGCGTCGAACCTGCACACGCGCTCGCATTCGCCGCATTCGGTGCATTTTACAGACAGAATCCGGGCCTTCTTCCCGCTGCGGAAGAGCTCCCGATGCCGGATGCGGGCGCCTACCACCAGATGCAGGTCGGCCGCATCGACGTCGCAATCGGCGAATATTTTTCTTTGCGCCAGCGCGGCAAAGGAAGCGACGAGGCTGGTCTTGCCCGTCCCTCCTTTGCCGCTGAGAACCACGAGTTGTTTCATCTGAGATTTTCCGCTTTATCCAGTGATAAAATGTAATTCGCTATTTCCGCCATGCGGCCTCTGAACCATGGCAGTGCTTGCACGGCCAGATGCCCTTGTGAATACGCTTGGGCGATTTGGCGGTCGTGAGGGAGTTGGAGAAGCACAGCAATCTGTTCGGCCTCGCAATATTTCAGCGTCTCATCGGTTCCGATGTCGCTTTGGTTTATGATTACGCCGAGCGGCAACCCGATCTCGCGAACCATCTCGACCGCCAGAACAAGATCGTTCAAACCGAACGGGGTCGGCTCCGTTACCAGGAGCACGAAATCGGTGTCCTTTACAGCCTCGATGACGGGACAGGACGTTCCTGGCGGCGCATCGATAATAGCGATGCTCTTTACCGGTATGTTCTCCTTCACGGCCCGAATGAGCGGAGCCGACATCGCCTCGCCCACTCGCATCTTTCCGTCGAGAAATCCGAGGGATCCTGATATGCCCATGCGAATCTGACCGACTTCCCGCTGCTTCTCCTCGATTGCCTTCTCCGGGCACACGAGAGCGCATCCGCCGCAGCCATGGCAAAGCTCGGGGAACGTCAGCACTTGCTTGTCGATGACGATAATCGCGCTGAACTGGCATGTTTTTCCGCACAGTCCACAGCCGCTGCACAATTCTTCATGTACTTCGGGCACGGGTACACCCACGGCATGCGTCTTGGTGATCTCGGGCAGCAAAAATATGTGTCCGTTCGGCTCTTCGACGTCGCAATCAACGTAGAACACGGGCAGCCATTGCTGAGCCAGGCAGGCGGCAAGGTTTGTCGCGATAGTGGTCTTCCCGGTCCCGCCTTTGCCGCTGGCAACCGCAACCCTGACACCTTTTTTCTCCAGAATATTCAGAAGCCTTCCCTTTCCTTCGCCGGTTCCACAGGTGGCCTTCCTCGGGTCCACCCTATCGGTCTATCAGTTGTTCGTTTGAAAAATCGGGGGAATAGCCTGCGGCTATGACTTAAGGCTGCTATGGGGGGGCAACCTTTCTCTGTCAATCAACCACGGCCGAACCGTCTGGTTGGCGCCATCCGTTGCCACAGGCCATCCCCCTTCGGACAGGAGAACCTGTCAAGCTGGATTAGCTTTTTTTCTCCTTGCTCAGTTCGTCGATCCGCTGTTTGATGTCCTCAAGAGCTTCATTGAAGTAGCTCGCCTGCTGCTGGAGCGCCTCCAATTCCTGCTCGCGCGTCGGCCCGACGGGGGACGGACCCCAGCCCGCTTGCGGCCAGACCGAGCCAAACCGCGCCCAGCCTGGTACGCCGGTTGCATAGAACCAATTACGCCGGCCGCGTCCGCCGCCGCCGCGTCCCCAGAAACCGCCGCGTCCGCGCCCGGCACCGGGAAACGCTGGATTCATCGATCCTGGCACTCCATAACCGGCACAGTAGCCGGCGGCTCTACCCGTCATTGGGCCGGCGCCCATCGGTCCAGTTCCATCACCGCGTGGCATGCTGCTCACCTCCTTCGGCAAAAACCTCCTGCCGTCAAATCCAATGTCCTTCGACATTGGCGCCGTCGGTCGACTGTAAAGCACCTTCTTTGAATTGCCGAAGAGCGTGCTCGACAGTGCCCGAGGCGCCCAAATATATCTGTATCCCCGCCGCATTCAATATCGAGAAAGCCTTTGGGCCCACATTTCCGGTGACAATCGCTTTCACGCCTAATTCCGCCACTGCGCGGCCGGCCTGAATGCCCGCCCCCTGCGCCGCCTGCAGGTTCACTGCATTATCAACGGCTTTGAATTCGCCGGTCTCGGAATCGATTACAAGAAAAAATTTCGCGCGCCCAAAGCGTGGATCAACCGGGCTCTGCATCGCGTCTCCCTGAGATGTTATCGCAATTTTCATAACGTTTCCTCCGGATATTTGGTCATATGTCGGCGGGCTCGCCTGCATTGTCTTCGGTTCTGCCGGTTGCATCCCGGCATCAGAAACGGTCCGTCCAGCGGGAGTCCGTTCAGGTATCTCGGCAAAACATCGTCGACCGCACCCGATATCCACGGAATGACCTCGATGCCGTTTGCCTTCAACATATTCGCCAAATGCCTTGATACGGCCCCGCATATCAGCGAGTCCACCTCGAGCTCCTCCAGACGTTTGGCGCGCTGAGCGGGCGGCAAACCGATGATGGGATACTCCATCCGAGCAACTTCGTGGCCCTCCTCAACCTCAAGAATCACCAGATGCTCGGCAGTATCGAAGACCGGCGATATTCTTGATTGCCATACGGGAAAAGCTACTTTCATTTTTTGTTCCTCAGTTTCCCTAAAGAGCATCCATTATGCCAAAAGAATAAGAAGCCGTCATCTTGATCGTAAATATCTTAATTGCAAGGTGTTATCACCAAAACGAGCATCTGAATCTTGGGCGGCAGATACGACCAGTATTGCGCATTCGCAAATGGAGACGCCGCCTGTCGTTGCAGATTTGCATTGACATCCTTCCGCCTTTGCTATAAAATAGCGTTATGGGATTTACGGATGTGGTCTTATGGAATACAAGAATCATATAAAGCGAAGCGAAGAGCGCGACATCATTCTTGACAGCATTGCTGACGGCGTTTTTACGGTTGACGGTGAGTGGAAGATTACCTCATTCAATCGAGCCGCCGAGGAGATAACCGGCATTCCTCGTCAGGAAGCCATTGGGCGGAAATGCTGCGACGTATTCAAGGCCAGCATTTGCGAGGGCAGTTGCGCCTTGCGCCACACGCTGGAGAGCGGCCAGCAAATCGTCAACAAGGCGGTGTTTATCATTACGGCGGAAGGCGAGCGCATTCCCATAAGCATTTCAACCGCCTTACTCAAGGGCGCCGACGGGCGAACGATTGGCGGAGTGGAGACTTTCCGGGATCTGAGTGTTGTCGAGGATCTTCGAAAGGAGATCGGCCGCAAATACACGTTCGCCGATATAATCAGCAAGAATCACAAAATGCAGGAGTTGTTCGACATCATGCCCGAAATTGCGGAAAGCGACAGCACTGTCCTTCTCGAGGGGGAGAGTGGAACGGGAAAGGAGCTTTTTGCGCGGGCGATTCATAGCTTGAGCCACCGCCGCAAGAAACCAATGATCACGGTCAACTGCGGCGCCCTGCCGGACACGCTGCTCGAGTCGGAGCTGTTCGGCTATAAGGCGGGCGCGTTTACAGACGCCAAGAAGGACAAGCCGGGCAGGTTTGCACTTGCCGACAGCGGCACAATCTTTCTTGACGAGATCGGGGATGTTTCGCCTGCGCTGCAGGTGAGATTGCTGCGCGTGCTGCAGGAGCGGATTTATGAGCCGCTTGGCTCGACTCAGTCTGTATCCGCAAACGTGCGGGTCGTCACCGCAACGAACAAGGACCTGACTCAGTTGGTGGCAAGCGGCCGGTTCCGCCAGGACTTGTACTACCGCATCAATGTGGTGAAACTCTCCTTGCCGCCCTTGCGAAAAAGGATGGAAGACGTTCCGCTCCTGGTGGACCACCTTGTCGCCCGCTTTAACCGGCTTCGCGGGAAGGAGATCGCGGGCGTCTCACCCGATACGCTCGCGATCCTCATGAATCACGACTTTCAGGGAAACGTGCGCGAACTGGAAAATATCATCGAGCACGCTTTCGTGTTGTGCCGCGGCAACATGATTTTGCCGGCACACTTGCCGCAATACCTGCGACCGGAATTGGAGAAGGCCATCGCGAGTCCATTGGATCTCAATTTCCGCGAGATCGAGGCGCAATTCATCCGCAACTGCCTCCAGCGCAACAACTGGAATCGCACCGCCGCCGCCCATGAGCTCGGGATTCACAAGACTACGCTCTGGCGCAAGATGAAACGGCTGGGAATCGATCTGCCGGAGTAAGCGGGTTAAGGCGCATCTCCAGTTTCCGCAAAAACCCCCTTCACCGTGATATTTGCCTTTAAGTCCGAGTTTTTGATAGAATTCATAACGCGCTCTCTCTCAAATGTTGGCGGAGAAGTCCGCCGCCCAGGCTGATCCCAGCTTGCAAGACTGCGCGCATTATCAAGTTTTGGCAGGTGAACCCCCTTAAGCCGCCAAAGCCTTCCTCGTGTTAGCGATAAACTAGGGACAACTATGCAGAACAGTCCTGACAGAGTTGCCGAGGCTCAATTGTCCAATCCTGCCTTGTGGGCCAGCGGCGCCGATCGAAAAGAGACGCCCACGGATGTCGCTTTAAAGGCGCTTCAAAAGCGTCCAAAGTTCTCGATCCGGATGCAGATTTATGTCGCCGTGGCCGTATCCTTTGTCATTTTTTTCGGCGTTGCGATGTCACTCCTCATTACCACATACCTCATAGAGCACAAGGTTCGTTTTCTGGAGATTTCCAACAGTTATCTTTTTGAGATACAGCAGGCCCGTCGCTTCGAGAAGAATTTCTTTCTTTATGGAACTAACATGGACGAGGCATTGGAGAATATTGCGAACGCCAGACAGGTGCTTTTGGAGAATGCGGAGGGTCTGGAGGGAGTGATGGGGGAAAAGGGGTTTTCAATCATTTTGCCCCGCCTGAAGGAGTATGAAGATTCACTGCTGAAGCTTCGGCAATCGGAACTTTCATCCGGCGGCGATTCTTCTCCGCTGAAGAAGCAGGCCGAAGCGGAAGTTCGCAGAAATGGGCAGGAGATAGTGAATTTCGCCGAGCACCTGATGCAGGAGGAAAAAAGGGCTCTCGACAAGATGATCCTTCTCTCGCGGAAAGTGCATATTTATTCGTTCGTGTTCTTATTTTGTTTTTTTGCGTTTAACACCTATTTTTTGGGACGGAGAGTGCTCAGGCCTCTCTGGCGTTTTGTTGCGTATGCGGAACGCATAGCGACGGGCGATTACTCCCCTATCACCCCTGCGCGTCGCTACCGCGATGAGTTTTCGAATCTTGCCGTCGCTATCAACAAGATGATCAGGGAAATCGAGATCAAACAGGACCAGTTAATTCAATCTCACAAAGTGGCTGCCATAGGCCTTCTCACTTCCGGTGTTGCGCATGAGCTTAACAATCCCATAAACAACATAAATATTACCGCGGAATACATCCTGGAGAACTATGACGGCCTTGACAATCAAGAGAAGAGGCGTCTTCTGGGAGAGATCATGCAGCAAGGGGACCGGGCGAGCAGCACGGTAAAGGAGCTTCTGCATTTCACCCGTGTGAAGCCGGACGCATTCGAGCAGTTGGACATTACTTCGGTAATCGAGGACATCTTGCGCCTGCTCCAAAATCAGATGAACCTGAACGGGATCACGGTGGAAAAGGATTATCCTCCGGTCGTTCCGGTGGTAAACGGCAACAGGAATAATTTGCAGCAGGTGTTCTTGAATCTGTTGACCAACGCCATACAAGCCATGCCTTCGGGAGGCAAGCTACGCCTGGTCATAAGCGACACGCATGTAGGACTTTTGAAGATCGACGTAATCGACACGGGGGTCGGCATCAAGCAAGAACATCTCCAGTTGATTTTCGACCCGTATTTCACCACCAAGAACATCAATGAAGGGACGGGCCTGGGGCTTTCGGTGTGCTTCGGCATTATCAAGAAGCACACCGGGAAAATTATGGTTTCGAGCGAGGTTGGAAAGGGTTCAACATTCAGTGTTTACCTGCCCTGCTTCAGCCCGGATTCGAGCCGCGGGGCTGAAACGGGTGCAGGAGGAATACAGGAGATCAGTCGATAAGATGATGGTTTGCGCGCTGATTCGAGTATAATAATGATTGAACGGTGAATTGGAGGGGCAATGAGCGCTTTTCTGTATCTTCCAATCGCGGGCGCCAGCATCAACCTCTTCTTGCTGGTCGGCCTTGGCGGGCTGGTTGGTTTTCTTTCAGGTCTTTTCGGAGTGGGCGGCGGTTTTCTCCTGACTCCGCTGCTTATCATGATTGGTATTCCTCCCACGGTTGCCGCCGCTTCTGATTCGAATCAGATTGTGGCGGCCTCCTCTTCCGGCACCTACGCGCACTGGCGAATGGGCAATGTGGATTTCAAAATGGGAATCTATCTGCTTGTCGGCGGCGTCGCGGGGGGAACACTCGGGGTGCAGTTGATCAAAATCCTGAGAGCCCTGGGGAACGCCGATTTCGTCATCAAGATAACGTACGTGGTGATGCTGGGTGTTGTCGGCAGTTACATGTTTCAGGAGAGTCTGCGCAGCCTGCGCGGCGGGCGTCTCAAGGATATAGAGACGAAGGCGTCGGATCAAGTGTCGTGGTTTACGAGATTGAATCAGTCGCTGCCATGGCGGACGCAGTTCGTCAAATCGGGCGTTACGATGTCGCTTCTGATGCCTGTCGGCCTCGGCGCACTTGTGGGAATTTTGGCGGCCATCATGGGGGTGGGCGGCGGCTTCATTATGGTACCGGTAATGGTATACATGCTGCGGATGCCGATGCACGTTGTAGTGGGCACCAGCCTGTTCCAGATACTTTTTACCTGCATCAACGTGACCTTCATGCAAGCCTACGTCAATCAGACGGTTGATCTGATGCTTGCTCTTCTTCTTTTGATCGGCTCGACTCTGGGAGCGCAGTTGGGCGCCCGGATCAGCAAGAGACTGAAAGCGGACCAGTTAAAGATTCTGCTTGCCAGCATTGTACTCGTGGTTATGCTGAAGATGCTGGGAGAGTTGCTTATGCAACCGTCGATTCTGCTTTCCGTGAAAGGGGGCCACTGATGCCGGGCTCACTCATGAAAAGCACGATCTCTCTGGTTATGGCGGCTGCCCTCGCTTGCTGGTGGAATGCCGGTCATGTCATGGCCGCCGAGCCGGAGGTGGCGATTTCGAAGGACCGGATCGAGATTTCTTCTTTTTACCATGGGACCACTATAACCGCCGAGGCGTTTATTCCTGCCGGTTGCCAGGCGGCTCTGGTGGTATCGAGTGAGAGAAAAGATCATCCCTTGAATCAGAAGGGAAAAGTCGGCCCGCTATGGATGAACATCGGCACCGCGACAATAAAAGGCGCGCCGGAAACATATTTTCTTTTTTCTTCCGTCGATCCGCTCGATAGCCTGGCGCCCGGAGAGGTTCTTGAGAAGCATGGCCTCGGCTATGAGGCCTTGCGCGCGGGTGTCACGGTGGAGCATGCTCAGTCTCAGTTGGACGAGCTGTTCCCGGAATTCCTCAAGCTCAAGGAGGAGGCCGGTCTTTACAGGACTTCTCCGAGTTCCATCAATTTGGAGCCGACCGAAACCGGTGAAAAGCATTTATTGGCAGAGATCCCGATACCTGCAAACATTCCAGCGGGAGAATATCGGGTACAACTATTCTGTTTCAACGATCGGGAATTTTCATCCAACTCATCCAGCAAACTCACTGTCGTCAAGGTGGGCTTGCCGGAGAAAGTCTCGGCGCTTGCATTTGAGCATCCGGCCGTGTACGGCATCTTGTCGATCCTCATCGCCATGGCTGCCGGCATCTTCATGGGCTTGATCTTCGGTTCGAAAAAAAAGGAGCCGCATTGATGCCGAGAGATGACTGATCGTGAGGGCAGTGCAGCGTTAATTGCTTGGAAGAAGGGATGCGGGGTATGTATCATGGCAAGACAATTGGAAATAATGGTTCTGGATGATGAGGCGATAGTGGGGGCTCGCTTGCAGCCGTCTCTGGAAAAAGCGGGGTACGCGGTCGAAAGCTTTATCGACAGTAGACAGGCGCTCAAGAGACTGCAGGAAAAGCGGTTTGACATTGTGGTGACCGATTTGAAAATGGCGAACGTCGACGGGATGGAAATCCACCGGTTCGCCAAACAGCGGTGGCCGGATACCGTCGTCGTCATTATCACCGGATTCGCCACTGTTGAAACCGCCCGGGAAGCCCTTCAGAGCGGAGTATTCGACTTCATCGCGAAGCCATTCAAAATCAGCCATCTTCGAGAAGTCATAGAAAAAGCCGCAAGCAGCATCGAACAAGCAGCAAGAAAAGAGCCCGGTTCCTGAGGGACGCTCCTCACCAGGGCGACAGGCTCGAACCGGCTGATGGACTGACTATGCGATTTCAGTAAATGGAGAGGGGAAAATGGCGATCATAACAATTTCTCGGGGAACATTCAGCGGCGGCATGATGCTGGCGGAGGAATTGTCGCAGAAACTGAATTATCGGTGCGTCGGCCGGGAAGAGATTGTTGAAATGTCGTCAAAGAAATACGGCGTGGTAGAGGAAAAGCTGCGTAACGCGATTCTGAAGCGGCCGTCGGGCTTGAAACGATTCACCTATGAGCGTGAGCGGTATCTGGCTTTCTTTCAGGCGGTTCTTTGCGAGTACGCAGGCGGCGACAACATCATCTATCACGGGAATGCCGGCCATTTTCTGCTGAAGGGGGTTCCTCACGTTCTGAGAGTACGCATCGTCGCGCCCATGCAACTGCGAGTGAAGTTTGTCATGGAGCGCCAGCAGGTGCTCCATGATGAAGCCGTCAAATATATTGAGAAGATCGATAAGGAGCGATTCAAGTGGACGAAATTTCTTTACCGCGTGGACTGGAGATCGCCGGAGCTGTATGATATCGTCTTTAATCTCGAGACGGAAAACATCCACTTTATCAGCAATATGATTCAATATGCCGTTCAGCGGGAGCCGTTCAAGACAACGCCCGAGTCTCAGAGGATAATGGACGATCTCGCTCTGAGCAGTCTGGTGAGAGCGGCTATTGCCTCCGATTCCGCCACGCAGAATATTGACGTTATCGTCAAGGCAAAGGACGGCGCGGTTACGGTTTTCGGAAAGGCGCTTACTCAGCAAGTGATAGACAGGATCGGCGAAATAGCACGTTCGACGGCCGGCGTGAAAGAAGTCAAGAATGAGGTGGGACTGAACTATCGCTATCAAAATGTGGAAACGTGACGGTCAGGATATTCAGGAGACATCACGCCTGGTAGAACTTGAGAGAAGGCAGCTCGACCGCCGTCAGTACGTTTCCCTGGCCTGCTCCGGTGTCAATGCCGATTTTATCGGATGAGACGTAGGGAGTCCTCACGGGAGTATGGCCAAAGATGATCGTTTTCGAGAACGAGTGATTGCCCTCAACGAAGCTCCTTCGAATCCAGAGCAGGTCATCCAGTTTTTGCTCGTCCAGAGGAATCCCCTCCCGAAGGCCCGCGTGAACAAAGATATAATCGTCAGTTTCGTAGTAGGGGAGCAATCTCCTGAAGAAATCGAGGTGGGCATGCGGGAGGAACGAAGGTCTTCCCCACACCCCGGCGCCGCGAGTGTAGCTTTGAATGGTTTGCCATCCGCCGAAGGAGCGCCAGAGTTTCAAATCGTAGTCGCTTCCGGAATAATAATAATCGGTAAGCAGTTTTTCATGGTTTCCCAGAAGAAAGACGATTTTGCCGCCTTTTTTCTCCAGTTCGATCAGGTACTCGACCACTTCTTTTGATTTCTTTCCTCGGTCGATATAATCTCCGAGGAATACCAGGATGTCTTGCTCCCGGTTCCATGGCAAGACAGACATGAGGTTGATGAGTTTCTCATATTGGCCGTGGATATCGCCCACGGCAAAAATTTTTTTTCCGCAGACATTGTCTGTTTTGGCGAGTATATCATCCATTTTGAGAAAATCGGCTGCTTCCCATGCCGGCCCTCTGAATTACGTCTTGGATTCTTCTCCCTCGAACTCAGGCGCGAAGGCATAATTCCCACTCAAAAAGGCGTGGATGAACCATTCCATTGAAGCTTCGTCCTCCATGGCCATATCGAGAAGACGGGCGCAGCCGAGAAGCCGGCCGACCATATCCAGTTTTTCTTCCATTTGCCGCAGTTGAAGATCTTTGATGAAGGCATTGAGCAGGTCGTCGTCGACGTGCGCAAAGAACCCGAGCGACTCCAGGACCCTCGCCAGAAAGATCACGCGGCGTCTTCGCCTCTGGAGATTTGTGCCTCCCCCCTTGAACCGGAAGTTGATGTAATTTTCCGCGGAATTATAACTGCACAAAGCATCGACCAAAGCAAAATGGTATGCAAGGCGCGAGTTGAGATTCATGTAATCGCGAGAAATCATCGCATAATTTCTGCTTCCGAGCGGGCGCCCCGACCGTGCCGCATCAATGGCCGTATTCCCGAGAACGGAACTGAAGGCGCCGAGATTTACCCGCGGCGGAGGGCCGCTCCACTTGATGCCTTTATGGCTTATTCCTTTCCATAGAGCAAGGAAAGGAATCGAGGTGATCTCTTCAATTTTTACTTTCCGGGGGTGTCCGGAAACGGCAAAACCCCCGCCGAGATTAATGATATCGACGTGGAATGGGATAGGGTTATCGAGCCGGGAGACGTAGGATTTATTTTTTACATATTCCCCGTCATTCACCTGAAACATGGTTTGGATGCCTTGCTCGTGACAGAACCGGACGACGTCATGAACGGACCTGCAGGAGGACATCTGAAAATTTGGATCCCTCACATCAAGAAGGTTCAATGAAAAAATCAGATGTCTGAATTCCTTCAGGTCCGGGATCGAGGCTTCGGCTTCTTCTCGAGTGGCGGGAAAAACGGCGGCTGATTGGTTCAGAAGGTCTGCTTCTCCCTCGTAGATGGTGCATTCATCCGCATCGAGAGTGATCGACTGACCGTTCGCGAGCATCTCGGTAATATTTGCCGCTCCGACGATCATCGGAATCCGGTATTCACGAGCGATACAGGCAAGATGTTCCAGAGGATTCCCCTTTTCGAGAACTATTCCGCGAATGAAGCTGACGCGATTGGCCAGACTGAGGAAGCTCTCGCGAGCAACAACTATACTGCCGGGTTCGATCGAGTCAATTTCCCTCTGATGAGCGATGATTGCGGTCTTGCCGCTGCATTGGCCTTTGGAGGCCGTGATTCCCTTTGCGACGAGCGGTTTGAGGCGCTCCAATGCCGTTTGAGAATATTCCCTGCCGCCGCTCCTGAGCTGCAGCCTCCGCCCTTGGAGAACGATAATGTCTCCAACCTGCGTAATCGCCCATTCGATGTCCACCGGATAGCCGAGATACTTTTCTATTTTCAGTCCGTATTCACAAAGGGTCCTCATTTCGTTTTCATTGATTGATAGGCGAAGCGAGTCGCAGGTCGGGACAGGCTCTTCCCGTGTGCCGCCGCGATCGGGATCACAGACCAGCTTTAACTCTTTGCGGGCGAGTTGAACCGGCTCGAAACGTTTCAGGTCCAGCCGTGAGACATGGAGGATATCCGCCGGAAGCCTTCCATTGACCAGATATTCGCCCAGTCCCCAAGCCGAGCACAGTACCATGCGTTCACCGTCGGGGTCATTCGGGTCAACTGTGTACAGTATCCCGGCGGAACGGGCAGGCGCCATAGCCAGGCAAAGAACCGCCATGTCCGCTTCCCGCAACCCCATTTGTCTGTGGAGACGATACATGAGACTCGTGGCGTTGAAGTTGCTGGCAATAACTTCCTTATATGCTGTGAGGGCGGCCTCGACCGAAATGACGTTTAAAACAGTGGTGAACTGGCCGGCAAAGGAATGTTGGCCATCTTCGGGAACAGCGCTGCTTCGAACGGCGATTGCCTTCGAACTGGAGGCCTGCAGCAATTGTTGAAAGCTCCTTTCCAGGGGGTCTCGCAACTCTTCGGGTATTTCCGCTTTAAGGATCATATCTTGCACTTCGAGAGAGACCGCTTCAACCTGGCGAAAATTTTCGCTGTTCAGATTTCTCAGAAGGTCGCGGATGCGGAGCAACAGCTTATTTTTTTTCAGGAGCAAGTTGCACGCCTCGGTGGTGACGACAAATCCATCCGGCACGGGCAAACGTAATTGATTCGCAAAAGTTCCCAGCGGAGCCGCTTTTCCTCCGACTGTGTCGATCAGGTCGAGGTGAATATCGCACAATGGGATGATCAACGGGACTTGTTCGCCCGGGTCCAATTTGCACGCAAGTGTGGAGGCCCTTACAGCAATTGCCCGCAGGATCGGTGGTAGTTCTCCATACGCGCCTTCAGACACCTGGTTCAGGTTTTGGACGAGTTCACGGCAGAGCTTCAGGAGGAGATCGGTGCGGGCCGCCAGGCCGGGAAACATCCGCCGACAATCCCGCAGGTACATCTCGAGGCGCGTCATCTGCTCGAGCAATTCATTGTTGCAGATAAGCAGGTTCTTGAAAGCGTGATAACGGAAACGAAGGCCATCGAGCTGCCGTTCTGCCCGCTGTTCGTGTTCCTTCGCCCGTTCCCGAATGTATTTCTTATACCACTGGAACATGGGATTTTACCAGGAAAACCTCCCCCTGAGATATGAGGCTGCGGTTTTTTTCTCGGATTTTTCCGCTAGTGGGAGACATCCTGCAGGAAAGCGGCTGCGAATCGTTCTATGCTCTTGTCCGAAACCATTTCGGTATCGAGCTGACGCGTGAAGCCGATGAGCTTTCCCAGCATGACAAGGGTCTCAAGGAGCTCCCTCTGGTTTCGTTTTTTGAGCCTGGCCACAACCAGATCGTTTCGAACGATGACTTTGAAGTCATACTTTTCGAGAATCGTCTCGATCAGCAGTCCTCTCCGGTGCCGGCGTTCCGGGTCGGTCACTCCACCGACAAAACGGAAATAGATGTAGTTGTCGTTGATATTCTCAGACGTGTATGTGTCGATTACATTGAAGTGGTACCCAAGTCGCAGGCTGAGGTTCGTATAATGGTCGGAAATGACAGCGAGATTTTTTCCCACATAACGCGGCTGGGCTTCGCCGAGTGAAAAACGGGTGAGGCTGGACATGAAGTCGTTAAATCGCAACGGCCGTGGCTCAGTGCTCCAGGCGCCGGGAGAGGCCAGCCCATCGAGGAGCGCCCGCATTGGCAGTGAAGTCACCTGATCGACCGAGTCAACCGAATGCGATCCCACATCATGCGAAAGCCCGTTTCCGAGATCGATAAGGTGGAGTCCGAGAGGAATCGCCATTTTCAATTCCCTCGACCTGATGTTGCGGAAACGTCTTTGAGAGGCATGAAGGTTGATCAGCTCCCAGACCGCTTTTTCATGACAGAATCGCAGGATATCATGAAAAGTGTGGCAATTCCTGGGAGCAAATTGCGGGCTTGCCGGATCGATCATATTCAGCGGAGCGACCTTATTAAGCACTTTTCGCAAAATCTTGAACTCCGGCAGATTGGCAAATTGGTCTCTGCCTTCAATCTGGTATTCGAGGACTTCGGGCACAATTCCTGAATAAATTCTGTTTTCCTCGGCGTCCACCGTGATCTCCATGCCGTCTTGCAGGAGTCGTGTGGCTTCCTTGGTGCCCACGATGGTAGGCACGCCGAACTCGCGGGCAATGGTTGCCATATGGCCGGTCGGGCTGCCAACGTCGGTGATTATGGCGGACGTTTTCCGGATTATTTTCGTGAGTCGAGGAGTCGTGAAGTGTGTTACCGCGATCGCGCCTTGGGGAAAAGAGCTCGGATCAGCATCTTCAAAGACTTTGACCACTTTTCCGGCGGCCACGCCGCGCTGTACAACCTGTCCGGAGTCGGCCAGGAGCACGGGATACTTCTTAAGGCTCTCGTTCAGACTTTTCCCCCTGCCGGGGCGCTGCCTGTGCAGGCTCAAAGGACGAGTTTGCAGGATGCAGCATTTTCCTTCTGTGTCGATTGCCCACTCCACATCTTGCGGCTGTCTCAGGAAACGCTCGAGCGCGAGGGCATGTTCAGCAAGGGAGATGATCTCGCTATCTCCAAGAGATGGGCGTTCTTGTTCGTGTTTCGGGACCTCCTGATCGCGAATCTCCTGGTTCGGTAAAAGGACCAGCCGCCGCTGCTTGCGTGCAATTTTTCGCTCACAAATCTCGTAGGGATGAATACGCGAAACAATAAACTGGTCCATTTCGGCGCGACCGGATACTGCGGGCTCGCCCAGACCGTACAGGGAGGAAATGAGTACCTTGTGCGAGTGTCCGTCTCGAGGATCAATGCTGTAGATGATTCCGGACACCTTTGCGGAAACCATCTCCTGGCAGATGACCGCCATCGGGAGCGCCTCTTCGCGGATACTGTCTTCTCCCTCATATGCCAGAGCTCTCTCGGAGAAACGACTTGAAATCACTTTTCTGTAGGCGCTCAGGAGATGTGCGGGGTCCTGGCTGAGCAGCGTCTTGAATTGGCCGGCGAAACTTTTAACCTCACTGTCCTCCCCCCACGCGCTGCTTCGAACCGCAAGCGAAAATTTCTTCCCCTTCTTTTTGAAAAAAGAACTGAGGACATGAGCGATATCCTTCTCCAGTTTTGGAGGCATCGCGGCGCCGCCGATTAATTTCTCGATTGATTCATGATACTCGACGGCTGAAATTTCTCCTTTCATGCGGCGCGCAAATGAGGCGCGGATTTGCGGCCACAGATTATTGGATTGCAGAAAAAGCCGGTACGCGGCCGTGGTGATAATGAAACCGTCGGGGACAGGCAGATCGAGCTGATTCCGTATTTCCCCCAGTCTCGCGGCCTTACTTCCCACGAGTTCCTCCATGTCCCCGCGGACGGAATCCAGAGGAAGGACGAGAATATCGGAAGGAAGACCGCTTTCTCCTTCGATGATGCGATCTATCTCGAGCCCGATGGCTTCGTATCGCGAGAAGAGTTCCGGATAGGCATTGTTGGAAAGCACTGCGAGAGCATAAATAATCTTGTAAACAGCCTCAGACATCATTCGGGTGCTCGAGCGGATGTAATTCATGTCAAAGACGTATTCACCGCTCAGCTTGTCCTCCATCTGGGCTATGATGTCCAGAACGATATTATTTCCGTTAAGTATCTGCTGAAACTTGGAGAAAAGAACCGAGAAGTCGGGCTGATACGTATCTGAGGAAGCGCGCAGCAGCGCGCGCAGTTTTTCGAATAACATCAAGAATCCTTTCAGACGATTGTGAAATCCTGCTATTAGAGAATTTCTCAATCATTTGCAGTTCCAGTTGAATTTTACTTCCGTGTATCCATGATGTCAAGCGATGTCCTCTTGAGGGCCCGCGATCGAAGCGGCACAGGGTAGTCGAGTTCCTGCTTCTAAACCGTCTCCCCCATTCCGCATCCAAGGTATACTGTATTTAACATTGTTTAAAAAAGCTACATACTAATATTAGAACAAAAGCAAAAAACACACATTTATAGAGAGAGGAGATGGAACTATGCCGGTGGAACATAGAATGGGATATCCTGAACCTCCTGCAACTGAAGGCGGCGCTGAAACGACAAGGGGAGCTGCTGAGGAAGTGCAAGTGAAGGGCAAGCAGAGAGCGCAGCAGTGGAAGGCGCAGGCGCAGGAAAAAATGAAGGCGCAGGCGGCCACACAAAGGTCGAAAGCGGCGCACGGACTGGAGGAGACAGCGGAAGCTCTTCGTCAGGCCGGACAATCCCTTCGCGAGAAGAACAAGGCCTCGCTGGCGGATTACGCAGAAAAGGCGGCCGAACGGACTGACGACTTGTCGCATTACCTTCGCGAGAAGGATATTGACGAGCTCATTGGCGAGGTGGAGGGATTTGTTCGGAGGCAGCCATGGGTGGTGGTTGGAGGCGCCTTCCTTGCCGGCGCAATGCTGTCGCGTTTCTTGAAGGCTTCGGGCGAGCAGGCTGAATGATTTGTTTTCGCACGGAGTCGAAAGGGGAGGCAGCGATCTGAGGTGATGCTGTCTTCCGGAGCGGCAAAGAAAGGAGCAACTCATATGGAGGTAAGAACAATAGAGGAACGCTCGCTTGGCGATCTCTTTTCCGATCTTTCCCGAGAAACGAGCCTCCTGTTGCGGCAGGAGATGGAATTAGCCAGGGTCGAGACATCGGAATTGATCTCGAAAATGCTGAGAGATTCGGCGCTGGCTGCAAGTGGAGCGTTGATAGCATACGCGGGTTTTCTGGTGTTGTTAGGGGCCGCGGTTTACGGCTTGGGCACTGCGCTGCCCTGGTGGGCGTCGGCGCTCATCATCGGCGGCGCCACGTTGATCGTGGGGCTCGTGCTTGTGGCGATCGGCAGAAGTATGCTGAAGAACAGAAGCCTTAAACCGCGTCATACATTTGAAAGTATAAAGGAGGATATACAATGGGCGAAAAGACAGGCGAAATAAGGATTCATGAACATTCGGCTACGACATCCGTTCAGACCGAAGGGCTGTCGGATACCGAGCGCCTGCGTGCAGAGATCGAACAGACCCGGCTGGAAATGAGCCGCACACTGGATGAAATCAGAGGGCAGCTCGCACCCTCGCGCCTGCGCGAACAGGCGAAAATGCGGGTGAAACAGGCTTCGGTCCGCAGGGCCAAACGGATGAATAGGCGAATGCGCAACACGGTACGGGAACATCCTCTTACGGCCGCAATTTTCGGGTTTAGCACGTTCTGGCTGTTGAAAGAAGGCATCAAATCCGCGAGGGGCGGAGACGGCGAATTCGAGGAAGAGTATGTTCCTGGACGTTACGGATATGGCGGCAGACTCCCCTATGAAGAAGAAGGAATAGCAGGAGAGCCGGGCATGGAAGGCGAAATCCCGGAAGCCCGAGGTGAAGTTGGAGAGCGATTCGAAGAGGCGCGCGAACGCGCGGCTGAAAAAGCAGAAGAAGTGCGGCTGAAGGCAGGGCGGTATCGCGAGCGGGCGGGAGAGAAAGCCTCAGAATATGCCGGCAAAACGCGCGAGAAGGTGGGCCTGCAAAGGGAACGCATTCAGGGCACCTTCAACAGAATGCTGAACGAACGGCCGTTGGTCGTAGTCGCCGCGGCTCTGGGCTTGGGCGCGTTTCTCGGTTCGTTGATTCCCGAATCAAGGAAAGAACATGAACTGATGGGCGAGCAGAAAGAGGCCATAACCGGCAGATTGAAAGAGAAAGCACAGGAGTCATTTGAGAAGGCGAAAACAGTAGCAAAAGACACGGCTGAATTCGCGAAGCGTGAGTCGAAAGAAAAACTGTAAAGAGAGCGGTCAGGATTTCGGGGGCACTTTTTTCCAAAGATCTTCTCGAGGAAAGAGGCGTCCCCGAATGTTTTTTGGTGCGTTAATCACGGGAAGACCGGGGTATGAGGCTTCTTTCGGAGCTTTCCGAAAGTCTGCCGCAACTCGGGTTCGAAGTTCATCATCTCTTCGAATTTCTTAAGAACCTCCGGATCGAATTTGCTTTCGGCCGTCTCCCGCAGGAGGATGGCCATTGCCTCGGCATGAGGCATGGCGTCCCGGTAGGCGCGCTTGGACCGAAGCGCCTCATAGACGTCCACCAATGCGACAATTCTCGCGGGGAGCGGTATCTGTTCGCCTGCAAGCCCGAGAGGATACCCGCTGCCGTCGAATCGTTCGTGGTGGCATTTTATGATCGGGAGAACCGGCTCGAGCGAGCGCAACGGCCGGCAGATTTTTTCTCCCGTCTCCGGGTGTTTTTTGATCTCCTCAAACTCCTCATCGGTTAATTTGCCCGGCTTGTTCAGGATGGTGTCCCTGATGCCGATCTTGCCGATATCGTGCAGGATGCCGCCCTTCTCGAGGTTCTCGGTTTCGGTTTCACTCATTCCGATATATTCGCCGATACGACGGGCCAGTGACGACACGCGATCGGTGTGTCCCTTCGTAAACACATCCTTCGCCTCAATGGCATTCGCGAGCGAGAAAATGACCGTTTCAGCGCTCTCGAGGTTGTCGGTGAGATTCTTGATGCGGAGAAGCGACTGCACTCGCGCATATAGTTCACGGGGCCGAACGGGCTTTGCCAGAAAATCGTCAGCGCCTGTTTCGATGCCGCGGATCTTGTTATCGAAATCATCCATTGCGGTCAGCATGATGATGGGGATCAGCCTGGTCGTCTTCGTTCCCTTCAGGCGTTCGCAAAGCTGGAGGCCGTCCATTTCCGGCATTGACACGTCGGTGAGAACAAGGTCCGGCTCCTCAGAGGCCACTTTCGTAAGCGCCTCTGCGCCATTGTACGCCACGATAACGTGATAGCCCCTTTTCTCTAAAAGCTTTTTGTGGATTTCAACGACGGTCTTCTCGTCGTCGACCACGAGAATCTTGGGTTCCGGCATACGATGTTCCTGTTTGCGCTCCACATTCGCCGCAAGGACGCGGCTGGTAAGACCGGCCGGGCTGATTAGCCGGTTCTTGCTCCGGGGAAAGTGCCCTTCGCACCTTCGTAATTGGATCAGTCCCCTTCGCGACCGTCGGACGAATTGGTTACCCCTTCCCTATTGAATGCAAGGCTTCCGGTCCGATAACAAACTTGATTTCCCTCCCTCTCATCCGTGTCTTTCGAATGATCGAGGCGATGTTCTCTTCAAGATGTTTCGCCGAGTAAAGAAAGCGTGCGGCCGAAACGTCCTTCTTTTCCAAAAGCTCATCCGGATGAAAATAGGTGGCAAAAAAAGGCTCTGCCTCGTCTGTATGGAGGCGCTCCCGGATGACCTGACCATAGAGCAAAGGAAGGGCCGTAATCTGAAGGAAAACAGCTTGCGCCGGTTCAAGCGATTTTCCTTTCCTCAGAAGCGAGAAATGCTTGGCCGTTTTCAAAAGGCCGGATTTCGATGTGAATTTGGGAATCTCCACGAGGTCCAATTGCGGTTCATCATTGCGGTTTGGCCTGCGATAATCGTGGGTTGAGGGATGATACCATTGCTGGGGGGTGCCCCGCCAGTCGATTCGGTTGTCGAATCTTGTGCCCGCCGCGCCGGGTCCTCCTTTAAAAAAAACGCCGGGACTCGCAGAGAAATCCAATCTCACGCCGAGCTTCGCTACGGTCTGCATCGAGGTGTCATTGTGGAAAGTCCAGCCCATGTGACACGTGAACGGATTTTTGCCCCATGTCCGGCCAAATTCGGTGAACCCGTTCGTCAGACTCTCTGAAATCCAATCGCTGTCCTCGTTTTCCTGAAACCAGCAGCCCCACTTGTCGCTCCATCGCCAGAGATGCGGATGCCAGGCTATCTCGTGGCCGCGCCCCTCGAGCGCGCGCCAGAGCGTTCCATATTCAGTCAGCATCCAACCGGCAGTCCCGTGCATCTCTTGCATTTGTGAATCCGACCTGACGCAGAAAACAATCTTCGGCTTTAAATCAAATGCCCGCTCCACCCGATCGAGCGCTTGTATGAGACGCTCAATGCCTTCGCTGATGCCCCTCCACTTCTGCGCGGAATGACGGACATCATAACGGCTGCCGCCGTACCGTGGCCGGTCCGGGTCGCAGTCACAGCCGATGAGAAGCATCAACGGGTTTGCCATGTATTTACTTTTCCCCTTTCACCCACAAAAGTGGCGCACGGGGAAATAGTTCGTCCTCTTTTTGTGCAGATGTTGTCCTATACCGAACAGACGCGGATTTTGCAGAATGAAACAGACGTTGTTTCAAAGGAATTATATCTTATTTGGACGCTTTTTCCCCGAATTTCTATCGGTTTTTCGCAAACCCTCTTTCGCAGACAAGAGACCGCCGAGTTAAGTGGCAAAATCTATGCCACTTTTTATTTCAATATGTGTTAACCGAAGGGAGGAAGTCGAGGCGGAGACCAAGGCTGTAGCGCATTTTTGACTTGGGCGTCATTTTTAACTAGAATAAGCTCGCCTATTTCGTTTGCCTTTCAGGAGACAAAACGAGCACATGGCCTATTGTCAAGGATGCGGCGCCTATGTCGGAGATTACAGCTTTTACCGGCAGAAATTGCCGGGCAAAGGCGAAATGATCCTCTGCTACCGATGCAACCGCTGGTCCCAAAGCCACCCCGGGCGCACCGGCTTTCCTGAAAGGACCAGCATGCCCTACGCAGGAAAGAGCAGAATCAAGACTTTTTCGACAATCTACATTATCAGCTCGATTGGCGTATTTGCGGCTGGGGCAGCAATTGTGATAAGCGGAGGCGGCGGGAGCGGGATAGGAATTCTTATCGTGATCGGCTCGATCTCGCTTTTTCTGGTGGGCCGCTCGATGAGAAAATACATCAAGAATGAACGAGAAGAAGGATAATACCGCTTATCTTCAAAAAACGGTCGAATGTTCAAACTGCGGCGGGACCGAGACCCTCGTGCTTGAGGAAGAGGTAATCGCGCCCGGCGATAAAGTGTATCCCACGGGAACAACCCTGTGCGCCAAGTGCCGAACCCCAACGATGGTGACCGTCTATCGCTGGACAAAGTACAAGCAGCCCGGCTGAGCGCTCCTGAGCGGAAGACAGGAATGATGGACGCGGCGGACCTGGCGGACGTGAAGAGAGCACGCCAGGGCCATGCACCTGCGTTTCGGGATGCCGGGGGGGAAGAAACTCAGGAACAAGAGAGGGGTTAAGAACGCGAGCGTATTAGCGATAATGCCGCGCGAGTTCGGATGAGTATTTGCGCCCCACCGTATCGGCGTTTTCCTCCAACCACCGGCTGAGCCGAGTCTCGCCCACCGGAGCATCGTCGACATCAAGCAGGCCGGCAGTCAGTCCCTCGACTTCGTCCCACGTAAGAAGGACATCGCGCACCCCCAGCCCAATAATGCGAGAAGCAAGAAAGGCCAAGCGTGCGGGCATCGGAACGAGAAGCGCCTTGCTATCAACTTTGTTCTTGATAAGGCGAAGCAACTGCTTGAAGGTGAAGGACTCGGGGCCAATCGCGTTGATGACTCTGTTTTCGCTCTGCTTCGCAAACTCGACGGCCAGTTTGGCCAGGTCATCAACGTAAATCGGGCGGATCCGATAGCCGCCGAATCCGATTACTCCAAAAGCGGGGACAGTCCGTAGCAGATATGCGATGTTGTTGATCAAGATATCCTCACGCCCGAAAATAACGGCCGGCCGAAGAATCGCGTATGAGAGGCCCGACTGTTTGACAAGTTTTTCGACTTTGCATTTCCCCTGGAAATACGGCAGGTGCGGCGCCTCGCACGGATTCGATATGCTGATGTGGACCAGGCGCTCGACTTGCGCTTCGGCCGCGGCCTCCAGTAGAGCAGCGGTGTTGCGGACGGCTTTTTCGTATGTCATTTTGCCTCGCGGAAATCGAATCCAGTAGGTGTTATAGAGGACTTTCGCCTCCTCCAGATTCTTTTTCAGACGGTCCGGCTTATCAAAGTCATATGGAAACGCCTGCACTCGCGAGGAGAAGGTATTGGATTCAGCGTGGCCGGTTAAAGACTTCACCGTCTCGCCTTCGGAGAGCAGGCGGCGCGCGATGTACTTGCCCGTGTACCCGAACGCTCCGGTTACCATGTGAAAGCGTTTCGCCATAATCCCCGCTCGAAATCCTCTTTGGATTTGCTCTCTTACAATAAATTATATTCTTTGTGAGAAGACCGTGCAATGGAGTCATTTGCTCGAAACCTTCAGGGGCATCTTAGCCTCTAATCTGGCTTTGAAGATGGATTCCTGCTTTCACGAGAATGACAAGGAAGGAGGAGGGACGATAAAGAAGGGGCAGGGGTACAGAGAAGGATAGGCGATGACAAAGAAGGAGCGGCATACAAAGAAGGAGTGGGATAGAAGAAGGCTCACAAAAACGGAAACTGAAATAGCGGAGATCCGCTTTCTTTATGGTAGGTGCGAATTCATTCGCACAGTTGCTTTTAACCGGGCCCGGAAAAGAGGCCGAATGAATTCGGCCCTACCGTAACTTATGAATTCGCCGCAAATGGTAGTGTAGGCTAATTTCTGTAAAAGTAGACAAAGCGGCCAGCTTTGTGCTCCAATCTTTGGTTGTAGTTGTAGGGAAATCAAAGAGAGGAGGACA
>QZKU01000060.1 GCA_003598085.1 Candidatus Abyssobacteria bacterium SURF_5 | reverse complement strand
ACGGCTACCGCACATTTGAAACCTTTTCGCTTGCCCTTTATCACGTGCTCGGAGACCTTCCTATGCCACAATTAACCCACAAATTCTTGTGAGGAGCTTGTTATTATTAATTTCATTTAAGCCTATTATGTTTCGAGAGGCAGTGCATCGCTAGGAAAAAGCTCGAGCCATTGGCGGGAAGGATCGGACTCGCGTTTTGGGGCACGGGACAAATCCGCCTCAGCGGGCGGTCTGAGATGCGTGTGAAAGGAACAAAGCTTTACTCAGTGATTCATATCCGCTATAATATGTTTCGATTTTTGCGGAGGCGCCAAATGTTCAGAGAAGGAGAGGAAATGCAATGGCAAAGATGAAATTCGGGGGAGTCCTCGAGACGGTGGTAACGCGAAAAGAATTTCCACTTTCACGAGCGCAGAAAGTGTTAAAGAAAGAGACCGTCGCGGTTCTGGGATACGGCGTGCAGGGTCCGGCCCAGGCCTTGAACATGCGGGATAACGGGATTCGCGTGATCATCGGCCAATGGCCGGGCGATAAGGTGTATTGGAAGAAAGCGATCGCCGACGGATGGGTGCCGGGCGAGACGTTGTTTTCATTGGAGGAAGCAGCGGAACGCGGCACGATCATCCAGTATCTGATATCGGACGCGGGCCAGATGGCGCAGTGGCCGAGCATCAAGCCGCATCTGAAGGAAGGCGATGCCCTGTATTTCTCACATGGCTTCTCGATTGTGTACAGCAAGCAGACGGGCGTCAAGCCTCCGAGAAACATCGATGTGATCATGGTGGCGCCGAAAGGATCGGGAACGACAGTCCGGCGGAATTTCCTGGAAGGCGCCGGCATCAACAGCAGCTATGCCGTTCATCAGGACTATACGGGCCGCGCGGAGGAACGCACATTGGCGCTCGGGATAGCGATTGGCTCGGGCTACCTTTTTCCCACAACATTCAAGAAGGAAGTATACAGCGACCTGACCGGCGAGCGCGGGGTATTGATGGGCGCACTCGCGGGGATCATGGAGGCCCAGTACAAGGTTCTCAGAAAGCATGGCCACTCCCCCAGCGAGGCGTTTAATGAAACAGTGGAGGAACTGACGCAGAGCCTTATTCGTCTGGTGGGCGAAAACGGGATGGATTGGATGTATGCCAACTGCAGCACCACGGCTCAACGGGGTGCGCTCGACTGGCGGCATGATTTTCGGAAGGCCGTCTCCCCCGTTTTCGAACGGCTGTATAAACGTGTTGCGGCAGGCAAGGAGACCGCGATTGTTCTCAGGGCCAATAGCGCCCCCGATTACAAGAAAAAACTCGACAAGGAACTGGCTGAAATGAGGAATTCGGAGATGTGGCAAGCCGGCGCCACGGTCAGGTCCTTGCGGCCGGAGCGAGCAGCTCAAACGACGAAGAAAAAGAGATAACCAGACATTATCCGGAGCAAGCGCGGAATCACAGATGCTCCCGTTTTAGTAGCCCTGTCCCGTGGATGATATACCTGCGGGACAGGGGTTTTTTATGTCTGCTAGGCCGGAGGCCAAGACCCGTCGGTGAGACGATCCGGCGAGTGTTCACCTGGTTCGCTGTGACGGGGATAATCCTGATCTACACAGCAAAAGACAGCCGCCGTAATTCCAGGCAGTCCCCTTCGCGGCTATGTTGGCTCTGGGGCTGACACCATTCTACGCCGTCAGCATGCTCGGGCCGTAAATGGAGCCAACCCCCTACGCTGAGACTTGAACTTTAGGGACAGGCTTTCGGGCGGTGCCGCATTTCAGGTGATTTTTCTTCATAGAAGACCGTATTTAAGTCTCCGTCAACTCCCCAAAGTCCCTGCCTTAATTGTAAGTGTTTGTTCTTTCAGTGCTTGCAGAAGTCAGTTTCCGTTTGCCGCGCGTGGTATGCTTATTGCACATGTAGGCGCGGAGACACAAAGTTATTATAGGACGCGGGACAGGGGGGCAAACATTATTATGAAGAAACAAAGCAACATATTATTGGTTTCTGCAAATCCCGATCTTCATCGTACGCTGGAAATTGTAGCAAGCACGTGCAGTTCGAGATTTTTTGGCGCAGAGAATGCGAAAAAAGGGATGGGGCTTCTGGTTTCCAGTGAGATGGATTGTGTTATTTTTGATTTGGCGACATTGCCGAACCCGAGACATAAACAAGTTGTCAGGCGGAAAATTGAAAAAGCGGGTGTACCGACGCTGTGGCTGAATGATGGTTCAAATGGAAATGGAGGGTCTCAGGGCTCTCAGAAGATCGAGCCGATCGTGAAATTCGTCATGGACACGTGCGAGCGCGTGGGGAACGCCTCGAACGGCAATTTTCTGCGGCGGTTTTTCTCGGTTTTACATCGACGGTAGCTGATTCAGATCGTGCTGGCCGAGAATTTCAGCAGGATTCTTTCGACATCCGCATCATCCACCTGCTCGAAGGATTCATAAAATTGGCCGACGGCCATAAAATCCTCGGGCGTCAGCAGGCAAACCATCTCGTCCACCATGCCCGCCAATTCTCTAATCTGTTGGGCCGGACCGACGGGGAGAGCGATTGTAACAGATTGGGGCTCTTCTGCTTGTACGGCATCTATAGCCGCTCGCATGGTTGATCCGGTGGCAATGCCGTCGTCGGAAACAATAATGATTCTCCCTTTGAGCGGGACTTTGGGGTGTATGCGGCGGTAGGATTCGGTCCTTGCGCGGATGATGGCCAGTTGTTTCTCCCTCTCCTCTTCAATCATCTCATCAGGTACCTGCAGGATGTCGATGATTTCGCGCTTCAAATACATTTTGCCGTGCTCGTCAATTGAACCCATGGCCAATTCCGGATTGCCCGGCGCTCGCAGCTTGCGCGTGAGGGTGACATCGAGGTCGCCATGCAATTCCTCGGCGAGCACTGAGGCGACAACTACTCCTCCGCGAGGAATCCCCAGCACGAGCGGGTTTTGATTCTTATATTTATCCAGATGTTCGGCCAGCCGTAACGCGGCGTCCGTCCGATTTCTAAACATAAGTCTCTCCTGGTCATCTTTTGGCAGACCACTGGCTTCCACTTACAATATAACAAATTTCCATAAAAAAATGCACTGAGCGGCTGGGTCATGCTGAGGCGTGACAGTCAGAGATGATTTCTGCTCCATCGAAAAGTCAGGGCAGATCCCGCAGGAATGACGAAAGGATTTGGTTGATTAGATACAAATACACGAAGATTTTTCGGGTCGATATGTTGGAGCGCAGCAAGTCTGATTGTACTTGCTGTTTGCGATCTGAATCTGTATAATGGTTGTTTGTGACCCGGCGGTGAAGAGTCGCCGAACCAGCTTAAAGAGAAGGAGGTTTGAGAATGGCAATCGAGAGGGTCTGGATTACCGAAGACTGCACCGGCTGCGGTCTTTGCGAGACCACCTGTCCGGATGTTTTCCAACTTAATGATCAGGCAAGCGTGAAACCGGATGCCGACTTTAACGGAAACGAAGAGTTGGTGAAACAAGCTGCTGAGGAATGCCCGGTCGAAGCGATCCAAGTGGAAGAAGCGTAAGCCTCACGTATCTATTCTAAGGCCTGTCCGAAAAGGACAGGCCTTTTTGCTTCCTGCCTCTTTGCTCAAGTCTCAGTTGGTCGCGCGCGTCACGGTAGCCCTCTTCAATGAATTCGCGGGCCTTGGCGGGATTAAACGAGAAGAGGTTTGTCATGCTGAAGCCTCCGAGATACGTGGTTGGCTCGACGATTGCAATATTGGCTCCCTTGTACATCTCGTGGGCGAAGTTTCGCTGGATGACGCCTCCGCTGCCGACGTGGACCCACATCACGTCGTAGAAACGGGACAGGACCTGATAGATGTTTGAGAAGCTGGTTTGTTTCGGCAATTTTCTGCCGATGCACAGAAGCATGTAGATTCTTGTGGCTCCGCCGGCGAGCGCGTATTCCAGCGGAACGTTCCATACGAACCCGCCGTCACACCAGTAGTCTCCCTTGAACCGGACAGGAGGGTAGAGACCGGGGATCGTATATCCGATCCTGGATATAATGCGCATATCCCTGACGGTTTTTTCCGTCCGATTCGAGCGCAGTTCTCCGCTGCCGTGAGAGAGGTTGGTAAGGATGAACGAAATCTCGATCGGGCTATTCAGTATCTTGTCGAAGTCCATATATCGTTCGATTTTCCTGAACCACCATTTCATTGAGAGGAGTGAATTGCCCATGAAGATGTTTTCGCTCAGGCTTATTCCCGGCAGGAGAAAGTTTGTGCGGAAGCCGGTCCAGAACTCCTCCATTCTTTCTATGCCGCCGGTCGCATAGAGGCAGGCGTTAACCACTCCGATTGAGCTGCCGATGATCATATCGGGATGGATACCTTTTTCTTCAAGGTACTTCATGGCGCCCGCCTGGAAGGCTCCTCGCGAGGCCCCTCCCTGGAAGATGATGGCTATTTTCTCCCGTTTTTCAGCCTCTTTCGGCTTGTGTTTCTTTTTTTTGTTCACAAAAGCTCCTTTAGCCATTTTCCTAGGGACGGCGAGGCGTTCGACGAAAATGACCCTGCTTTCTTGCTGCAGAGAGATTCTTCCCCCGCGAATCGCGGAGTCAGAATGACAACGCTGTCAGGACGCGTTACTTCAGCAGAGGATATGCCAGGAAGCTTATGGCAAAGCACCAGATTGCGAAGGTCGTGATCTTGTGATGCCTTGATGCGGTTGTCTCCCCTGCTGGAAATAACAAGCTTGTATCCCAAAGGAATGTTATCGACGTTTGCTATAAGTGAAAAGCGACAAATGTGAAGGGTGCTTTGAATTAACCGGAAGCCGAAAGGGCCGAGCGGTGATTATCTGGAAATTGGAACTGCCATTGTTTTCGCGATTCCTGAGAAAGGTTTTGCAGCAGTTCGACGTACGTTGCATTGATATAGTCACGCGAGAGTTTGAGCCGCTTTCGAACCGTTTCAATCTCCTTATCCGAAGCCGCCTCGATTTCCACAAAAAGTCCCAGCCCGGGCAACTCATCCAGCACGATTTCGCATCCGTCCAAGCGCCAGGTTTCCCTGATCTTTTCATAATAAAACCACTGGCGAAAACCGATGGATTCCAGCAGCGAGCGCGCCGATGGGGCGTCGGGAAACTGTATGTGTAACTCCTGCCGGATTTTGTATTCCGATTGCTGTCTCGGACCCTTGAATGTGAGATAGACGTTCCGATCCTGTCGCAGCCGCAACAGTTTATCTTTCTTGGCGAGCGTCCGCTCGGGGTGGTCGAACAGCCAGTTTTTTTCAAGCGTTTTGCTGATAAACTCGGCGCTTGCGTTCTTCAGGATTGAACGCAATTTGGAAGCGTCTTTCAGTTTGATTTTTGCTTCGATTTCCATCCGAATATTTCTTGAGACTTCATTGCGAGCTGTTTTGCACAAAGCCCTGCGCCTTGCGAAGAAGCAGAAGATTTTGCGGGCCATCGCTTCCGGTTGTTACTCTGCAGCCTCCTGTTGTGCGGCCTCTTGCGAATCCAGGGGAGGCAGGACCTCTTCTTCGTGATATTTCTTGTCGTATTCCTCTATGTACTGCTGCCCGACACTTCCCTTAGGATAGGCTTCGTCGGTGGGCGTGGGTGGTATCAATGGGTATTCCGGATTCGCCAATCCAAAGCGGGTGGAGTAATCTTCATCAAGCGAGGCGCAGCCGACAACAAGGAAAGCCATAAGCGCAACTGACAATATTCGAAGCACTCGTATCGCCTCATTTCTCTCTTGGTCTGTCGTGCCACACATTGGCTGGGAGAGACAGCCCCTGTGTCCGTCAAAATATGGTGCCTTTTTTTCGATTGAGCAAGAGGACGAATCTGTTTCAGGTGCTCTTGTAACCTCCCTGGCAATTTTGTTGGTTGAGTAAAGGGGAAAGCGAAATGCCGCGGTTCGTATGGCTGTATAACCGGCTTTTTCAGGTTCCTTCTTTTGCCAACCCGGCTTCGATTATTTTGATCCAATCCAGCACTTGCGGGTCGGAGCCGCCCAATGACAGGTAGCGGCGGTAACATTGAAGCGCCTTCCGATCATCGTTGACGTAATCATCATAGATGATGCCCAAGTTGATAAAGGTATCGGGAAGTTGCGGATTCAACGCCTCAGCCGCATTCAATTCTCGAATTGCGTCATCGATCAGGTTGAGATGTTTGTATATTTCGCCCAAGTTGCAATGGGCGACGGCATTATCCGGTTCGACTGCAAGCGCCGCCTTCAAGGCCTCTGCGGCTCGCGCATATTGTCCGACGTCATGATAGACTCGCGCAAGATCGATGTAACAGGCTGTGCACTTGCCGCTCATGGTGGAGATGCTGGTTTCCGATTTTCGCAGTGATTGCAGCCGCTCGCTTAAACGTGCCAGATCCTCGACGGGCAGATCTTCAAGTGAGTCCATGTTTCCTTGGATCTGCAGCGCCTGATGCACCTGTGCCAGCAGGAGGTTCTTATAAAGATTTTCCGCAGGAGGTTCCGGGACAGGCTGTGCCGTTTCGAGAGGCGGGCTTTCCGGTTTTGGGGCCTCCGGCTTCGGCTTCACTTCCTCGGCGAGCATGCTTTTGCTTATTTCTGGTTGTGGGGCGGCAACAGCGGTGAGGGCGGAAGGGGCCAGTTGTTCGTCGAGTCCTTGAAAGAAGAGGTTTCGGGTTTGTTCATCGGCTCCGTCGAACCAGAATTTTCGCTCTTTTTTGGCGGAGAAATACACGATGGTTTTTTCCTCGTCAAGTTTGCGGACATGGACTTCAATCTTGCCTTCGTCCGGCTGTTGGAAGACGATGACGCCTTCATTAAAGCGGATCAACTTTGCGCTTCCACTGTCCATTCGCCTGAGAGTGTCGACGCAGGCGCGGAAAGTCTTATCGTATGATGTCGCGTAGATGCGCTCATTCTCGTCCGACCCGAAGAGCCCACCGCCGTCCGCGCCAGGCATAATTCGAGTATTGATCGTGCTGCAGCTATGCAGAAGAGCTATGGCCATCACGACAAGTGCCAGGCCAAGTGGCTTCATGTTCCTTAACAAAACAACCTCCGATCCCGCACCGGAATATTCCGGGCGCACTGCTTTGCTTCCTGGATGCGGCTGTTATTCGGATCGTTGTGCGCGAAGCTCGGCACCGATTCTGTCGAGCGAGTAGGCGACATTTGCATTCGAGCGAGAATGCTCCAGAATAGCGGCCGCTATTTCTTTATCCGCGTCTGCGATATCGCGCAGAGCAGCGGCGACAACTTGCGCGAGCCTGTCGGGTGCGATTTCCTCCGACACCTGCGCCGCAACGACGGCGGGTGGAACTGAATCATTACCCGGCATGACGGCCATGGCCTCTCTTGCTTTGAAGGCGGGCGCGAGCAGGTTCGCCATCAGGGCCAGGAATATGAGGAGTAACAAGACGTTTGTCAATGTGCGGGAGGTCATTTCGATCATCCTTTCTGCGATTGCCAACACCTATTTCTTCACCTCATGAAATTCCGCTTGATCAAGGCGGTTGAGCACTTCGTTTTGATTCAGCGAACCCCAATCCACTTTTGCAAGGACTGACGCCGAGACGGAGCAAGAGAAGACAGGATGAGCCTGCTCCTTCCCTTCAGGCACCAGATTTTCGACAATAAATACTTTCGCGATTCGATCGGACCAGCCCCAGCTTTTTGCTATTCTCAAGATGCTGGCCGCATCAGTCAGCACGTTATTTCTGAGGCCGGCAGAAGTGAAATGCCGATTTACGTGGACGGCGACGAACAGGACGTGCTCTCCTCGAGCGGCAGCTTTTTGAATGCTGATGATCCGCGGTGCGCCGTAGTTCGTTTTTTCGCCGAGAGCTTTTTCAAGAGCCTTGCCGAGGATATCGAGGTCGGTCTGCTCCGCAAATCCGGCGCCCATAACCAGCAGGCTCAAAAGCAGGGGAGAAATATATTTTTTCAAGCCGACAAAGGTCATGATACCGTGATTATAGCATATTTTAGGAAGCGTACGCCAATGGAGCGAAGGGCTTTTCCGGCGCGTCAGGCATCGGCGGAAGCTTCGGAGTTCAGCTAACTTTTCGCCTCAGGGGGGGCGACGATTTCCGGGTCTTCGGCCGTCAACTGGAGAAAGACGTCCTCGAGGTTTCTCTCGGTGCTCGCCTTCACCTTGGCAACGGTCCCGTGCGCGATGAGGCGTCCTTTATGGATGATCCCCACCCGGTCCGCAACCTCTTCGGCGATGCTGAGCGTGTGGGTCGACATGAAGATGCTGACACCGTCGCGCGTTTTCTCCTTGAGATAATCCTTTACGAACCTGATGCTTTTCGGATCGAGGCCGACCCACGGCTCATCCACGATCACAATCTTCGGCGAATGGAGAAACGTGGCGCTGAATATCAGCTTCTGCCGCATCCCATGAGAATAGTCTTCTATGAGTTGATCGGCGTATTCGGCTATGCCGAACAATCTCATCAGTTCTTCAATTTTGCCGGTCGTAGCGGCGCTATCCAGATTGTACATGCCGCTCACGAATTTCATGAATTCCCGTCCGGACAGTTTCTCGTAAACATACGGATGGTCGGGTATGTATCCGAGAATACGCTTGGCCTTCACCATATCGGTGGTGATATCGTATCCGGCGATAATCGCAGTTCCCGATGTCGGCCGGAGCAGTCCGGTGAGGATCTTGATGGTGGTCGTCTTGCCCGCTCCGTTGGGACCGAGAAAGCAAAAAAATTCGCCCTCGCCCACAGTCAAATTCAGGTTATCAACGGCTTTCAAGGAGCCGAAGTATCTGGAGAGGTTGCGGATTTCGATGATCGGTTTTTTTGCTGCTTCATTCATTTACTTCTGGTCTCTCTCTCCCCCGGGTTTTTGGCGTTCCGGCGCGCGCAGGCGTATGTCGCGCTCGATGGTGTAGGTTGAAAACCGCAACTTCTTGAAGGCGCACGCGGCTTCTTGCGAAATCATCTTGGAGAACTCCTCGAGTACGCGCAACGCCTCCTGCGAGCGGCGCAGGTTGGCGACGACGATATCGCCCGCAGAGGTCCGGATCGCTTCTGACCCGGCGGGGTCGGTTGCGCCCACGTCGGAATCGCTCGCGCGAGCCTGGATCATCTGGTCCTCGATCCGCAGTTTGCTGATAGTTTCGGTGATTTCGTGTCGCAGGCTCTTCAGGCGGAAAGTCAATTCAGTGCTGTTCTGAGCGAGCCGGAGATATTCCTCGACGGTTCTCAGTCCTTCGCGGGCGCGATTGGCATTTGCGTCGATGATTCTGTAGAGATAGGTTGAGCCATGCATGGGAATGCTTCACCCTCCGCTCGGGTAGGAGCCGAGGCTCTTGAGGAAAATGCAGGAAGCGGCGGCCTCGTTGAGGGCTTGGCTGACCTTTGGGTCCTGGACATGGCCTTCAAGATCGACGAAGAAGACATATTCCCATGCCTGTTGCCGTGACGGTCTGGACTCAATTCGAGTGAGGTTGATTCCGCAGGCGGAAAATGTTTTTAGGACTTCCGAGAGCGCGCCGGCGCGATGTTTGATGGAGAACATGAGCGAGGTCTTATCGCGTTCGCCGCGTTCGGCCATCGAATGGCCAATGACCAGGAATCGGGTAAAATTATTGGGGCTGTCTTCGATTCTGCGCACCAGCAGATTCAGGTGGTAGATTTCGGAAGCGAGTTCGTTTGCGATGGCCGCGGCGGAAACATCTTTTTCGGCGAGTTCAGCCGCCTGGGTCGTGCTGGATGTCGCGATCAACTCGGCGAGCGGCAAGTTTGCCTCGAGCCATTTCCGGCACTGCCCGAGCGCCTGCGGATGGGAATATACTTTCCGGATATCGGTCAACTGACCTTTGGACATGAGGTTGTGGGACACCTCCAGCATGACTTCCGAAAAGATTTTCAGGTCCGACTCCATGAACATGTCCAGAGTATAGCTGACGATACCTTCGGTGGAGTTTTCGATGGGGACGACGCCGTAATGAGCCCGTCCCTTTTGTACATCCAGGAAGACGTCGGATATGGTACGCGCAGGCAGGTATGTCGTTGAACTTCCGAATTTCTGGAGCGCCGCGACATGGGTGAAGGTTCCTTGCGGGCCGAGATACGTTACCGTCAGCGGTTTTTCGAGGCTGCGGCTGGCGGAAATGATTTCCTTATAAATTGCCTTCAGCGCATCGTTGGAAAGCGGGCCTTCGTTTTTGGCTGTGATCTTGTCGAATATCTGTTTTTCACGCGCCGGCGCGTAAACGTGTGCGTTTGCCTGGTCCTTGATCTTGCCGATCTGCATGGCGGCCGTGGCGCGTTCGTTGAGCAGCTGAATGATTTTGGTGTCGATCTGATCGATTTTCTTGCGGAATTGCTCGAGCGACATGTGGACGTTGCCTTTCACTTTTTCTTCAGGTTTGCGTACCGTACCATGAGGTCTCTCTGTTTGTTATCCCGGAAAAAACGCACGGCCACTTTCATTGATTCTCCTCGGCCGCTGACGGCGGCAATGCGTCCCGTCCCGAAAGTGGCATGCTCTATCAGATCGCCCACAATAAAGGGGGAGGCGTCGGGTTCGTCCGCGACCTGAGCAAATTCGGGCGAGTAATATTTCGGGGGTTCTTTTGGGGGTGAAAGCAGGATCTCCTCCGGTATCTCGTCGATGAAGCGCGAAGGGAGATGCATCAGCGCCATGCCGTGGATGTGGCGAAGATCGGCTGACGTCAGAAATATCCGCTCTTGTGCGCGCGTGAGGCCGACATAGCACAGCCTGCGCTCTTCCTCGAGACGAGCCTGTGACGTCATCGAATTCAGATGAGGAAACAGTTCCTCCTCCATTCCCGCTATGAAGACTACCGGGAATTCCAGTCCCTTGGCTGAATGGAGCGTCATCAGAGGAATGAAGTCGGTCTCGTCGTCCCATTCATCGATATCGGTCCGCAAGGATGTATTTTCGATGAACTCCTCCAACGCGGGTTTCCCGGAATGGAGAAATTCGACGGCTGCGGAGATAAGTTCCGCCAGATTCTCCACGCGGGCCTGCGCCTCGAACGACCGGTCCTGTTCCAACATCTTCAGATAACCGCTGCTCTCGATGATTTCCCGGATGAAGTCCGGCGTGCTCATCTGCGTTTTCTTTTCCATGAGCCGGGCCATGTATTGCGCGAATGCGGAAAGTTTCGCGACCGCATCGGTCCGAAGGCCGGGAATTTCCGATGAGCGCTCGATCGCTTGCAGCAGGGTGATGCCCTTCTCGACGGCGAACGCGTCGGCCTTTTCGACAGTTGCCTTGCCGATGCCGCGCGGGGGTATGTTGATGATTCTCCTCAGGCTGACAGCGTCGGCCGGATTTGCGATGACTTTTGCGAATGCGAGGACATCCTTGATCTCTTTGCGATCATAGAAGCGAACGCTGCCGATGACGACATATGGCAGCCCCGATTGGCGGAAGACGTCCTCGATGACGCGCGATTGCGCGTTTGTGCGATAGAAGACGGCGAAATCGCTGTTTTTCAAATGCGGTTTCTCGCGCTTCAGATTGATGATCTCGGTGGCGATGTAGTATGCCTCGCCGTGCTCGTCGGGCGCCGGGAACCAGACGATCTTTTCACCCTCTCCCTTTCGGGTCCACAACCGTTTCGGCTTGCGCCGCTCATTGTTCATGATGACAGCATTTGCCGCGTCGAGGATGCGTTGTGTGGACCGGTAGTTCTCTTCGAGAAAAATGCTCTTGGCCTCCGGGAAGTCTTTCTGGAAGTCAAACAGGTTCTCGATATTCGCGCCGCGCCAACTGTAGATGCTCTGATCGTCATCTCCGACAACGCACAAGTTCCGGTGGTGCTTTGCCAGTTCCCGGACCAACTCGTACTGCACGCGGTTCGTGTCCTGGAATTCGTCCACCATGATATAGCGAAAAAGATTTCGATACTTGTTTGCGCAGTCCGGAAACCTGAGCAGCAGCGTGAGCGCGTTGTTGAGGAGGTCGTCGAAGTCCATCGCGTTGTGTTCTTTGAGGGCTTCGTCGTAGAGGCGGTACAATTGTGCGACTTTCTCCTCGAACATGGTTACTGCGGTTGTTTCAAATTCTTCAGGGCCGATCATCTGGTTTTTGGCCAGTCCGATGCGCGCAAGAATGGCATTTGGGTTGTAGTCCTTCTGCGCAAGATTGAGGCGCTTCATCAGGTGCTTGACCAACGAGAGCTGATCGGACTCGTCATAGATGATGAAACTGCGCTTGTATCCGAGCAGATGTGCGTCTCTGCGCAGGAGTTGGAGGCAGGTGGCGTGAAAGGTGCCGACCCATGCTTGGAGTTGGGCGGTTCCGAGCAGTTTTCGGATGCGGTTGCGCATTTCTTCGGCGGCCTTGTTGGTGAAGGTGACGGCGAGGATGTTTTTGGGGAAAACCTTATGCGTGTGAATCAAATACGCCGCGCGATACGTGATGACGCGGGTCTTCCCGCTGCCGGCGCCGGCGATCACAACGAGAGGGCCGTCAGTTGTCGCCACGGCTTCCCGCTGGCGTTCATTGAGATTTTTCATGAGTTCATTCATACAGAGGTTTGCTCGAAATGCGCCCCGGAGCTGTATTTCCGCCTTTAGTATAGCGTATCGAAACAGTTGATTCAAGCCGAATTAGCTTGACAGGAGGTCTTTCTTGGTGTACAATTTTTCCAGACATTGAGCTTTTATGTGATCTTATCCGGGGAAAGGATAAGATTTTTTCATTATGAGACCCGTTCACCTCATATGGGTAGCCAAGGGCGCCGATAAGGAGACTGCCACATGAACTGCAGGGGAGGAAACAGGAGGAACGCCGTTAATTCGGTCACCGGATTCACGCTGCTCGAATTACTTGCGGTTATCGCCATCATTGGTATTCTTGCAGGGCTGGCACTTCCCGCGATTTCACGCGTGAGGGAGCGCTCCAAAATTGGAGCGGCCAAGGCTCAGCTTGCGCACATAGAGACGGCGATCAGCCAGTTTTATGCCGACCATGGCACGTTTCCCGCGATGGGAAATGACTGGCTCGACGGAACATTTTATCCGAGCGAGGATATCGGAACCGATAGGATCGGGCCGTTCATGTGGGACAATACGCTCAAGGACTGGGTGGTAAATCCGGCTTATCAGGGGCCGGACCGTGATGGGAGTGAGGGTAATTATCAGCTTGACCCGGGGGAAGACATAGGGTTGGACCTTGTTGCAAATGACCCGTACGACAGTTCACCTAATATCCCGTCGTATTTCAGCGACAACGACGGCAGTACGACGGACCCCAGTATCGGCGAGAATAACGGGAAGCTTGATGGAAGTTACTATGACCGTCTGGGCATGTTCACCAAGGAAGATACGTCGGGGCTGTTCGATATCTTTGGGCCGAGGGGATTGCAGTATCATTACTATGCCGCTCAGGTGACTGGTCAAACGATGCATGGGATGCCGGAGTTTACAGCCTATACCGGTCTTGCGGATTACAAGACCAATCACCCGACCCATTATAACCGATGGGTCATCTACAGCGTGGGTCCGGACGGAATCGATCATGGGTTGCATAATTATTTCCTAACGATGCAGAGCGGCGAGGATGTCGGGTCGGACGGGTACGCAAGCGATCCGTCGGATGCCGATACTGATTTCATCCTGTTTGAGCCGAGTGCGAATGAAAATAACGAGACGGATGACGCCTTGAGCGGCACACCGGTGACTTTCCGGGAAACTCAGTGGACCATCAGCTTTGCGGGTGGGAGTTACGAGAGGGGTCTTAATCCCGCCGGCACTTCTGAACTTGACACTGCGGACGGGCAGCCGGTCTTCAGTTACGATGTCAGGCAGGAGCGGCGCAGTCAGCGGCACATATATGCCACTCCTGACGGAGACGCGGCGGCGTTCGGCGTCATCATGAGGTACGGCCCGTAAGACTTTGAACGTAAAAAGCGGCAATCGGGAACCAGTCGCGGCTGGTTCCCGATTTTTTTTAAAAAAATCCCCGCTCTGTGCCGTGAGACTCGACGTATTGAACCATAAGGTCCAAGTGGGTGCCCGCACCCGAGCTTCGTGCTTCCGCGCCGAGGCGGCGTGCAGTTCACTCGTCGATTTAAGGCTCCCTTTTCAAAGGTGTTGGCTCAAATTTGCCTTATCTTCACGAGCACGGCAGGGATTTTTCTCTCTTGCCATCTCACCTTATTTATACCATAGAACCTGAAAATTTGCAAGCGGATCAGGCTCGGCTTGTGTTTATGGGAGAGTTGCCGAAGGTATGGGGAGTTTATGATTCGGAAGGGGCGAGTATGAGAAAGTTCATCTTTCCGAAGAAGAGGCCGATTTGGACTTCGTCGACGACGCGATAATTTTCGAAGACCGCCTTCTTAACCGCCGGGATTCCGCCGAAATAGACACCGCTATAGACAACAAGGGAGAATGCTTTTTCGCGAAGGGGGCGAATGACAAGGTCAGGATCGTATTTTCGGTGCATGACGAGGATGGGGAGTTGAACGGCTTCGACGTTCAATTCCCTGCCGTTATTTACGGCGAAACTGTCAATCCGTTCAATGAGGATGTTGCCGGGCCGAGCGATGATCCATGAGTCGAGGATGGCGGCCTGGCGGAAATCCTCGCCGTCTGGGGCGGGGATTTTTTCGCGGAAAAAGAGGAGCGATTGGAGCAGAAGAAGGACGAGGATCACGGCAGCCGCTCGTGGTTTTCGTTTCAGCGGGTCCTGGTGGCCCAGCCACTGCCCCGCCGATATGCACACGGCGGAAAACAGCGGAATGAAATAGCTAAGGGCGGCTCCGGCCTTTCCTGCAAGAAAGGCGGCCGCGAGGGTGCAGAAGAAATAAAACGACCAGATGCTGCCGGCGGAACGTATTCCCCTGCCTGCCTGATAAAGGGCGATGGGGAAAACGATGAAGAGGGTCAAGGCGAACTTTGAAAACAAGTCGACAAGCAGGCCGGGCAAGAACGGATTATTTGCGGTCATAAGAAAGGCATTTTCGAGGAACCATCCCCCGCTCAGATGCTGGAGCAAGAAAAAAGTTCCGGCCGATAAGGCGATAAATCCCGCCGACAGAAAAGCGCAATGTCTCCACTGCCTTTGTGCGGCGAAATAAATGATTGCCGCAGCCGCCGGGAAAATGGCTGTCTGCTTCGTGTAAAAGGCGGCGGCAAACAGTGCGATTGCGAGCGCGATGCGGCGGGGGCTGACCTGAGGTCTGGAAACTGCCGCGACTCCTGCAAGCGCAAGGAATGCGGCCGTGATGTCGATTCCTCTGACCACGAACCATATGGAGAGAGAAGCCGGCGCAAAGAACAGGAGGCCGGCGAATGCCGGCGCGAGGCGGTTGGTCGAATTTTTTGAAACGGCTCGCACGATAATGGCGGCCATTCCACATGCGCACAAAAGGGAAAAGGCGCGTTCATACCATACGGCAGGACCGAAGACTTTGGCGAGGGCGCCGATGACGAGTGGAAAGACGGGCACGTACTCGAGCGGCATCAGGAGGGACTGGTAGCTGAAATAGATGGGCGATCCGGACAGCAGGCGCAATCCGTAAAATACGAAGTAACCGTCCATTGTTGACCATTCGAAGGGATAGATCAGGGTCTTGGACACCTGGACGATGAAAAGGAACGTCTTCAGTGCGAGGAGAGCGCATATGCTGAGAAAGAGGAAATGCTGCAGCGAGTTTTGGCGGCGCGGGCGGATCAGGGTGTCTGACAGGTTATCTTTAAGGTTCTGCATGAACTAAACGCGCGGAGAGGAGAGCTTGGCGAATTATTTCTCCTGCGCCACGGGCATCCGGAAAATGAACGTGCTGCCTTTCCCGTACTCGCTCTCGACCCATATTTTCCCGCCGTGCATCTCGACGAATCGCTGGGCCAGAGCGAGCCCCATGCCTGCTCCTTCGAAATAAGGCTCTTGTCCTTCGTCCACGCGCTCAAATTCGTGGAAGATCCGCTCCTGGTCTTCAGCGCGAATACCGATCCCGGTATCGGTGACGGAGGTCTCGATTACATCATCCACGCGCCGGGCCGCCACGACTATTTTGCCGTTAATACGGTTGTATTTGATGGCGTTGGTGTATAGATTAAAAATGATGTGCTTCAGCAGGTTCGCGTCGGCGGTGACCGTTCGCGTATTCGAGGCAATGTTGAATTCGAACTTTATGTTCTTTTCAGACGCAAGCGCTTTCACCGTCTCATGCACGTCGCGGAGCATTTTTTCGGCATCAACGCTGGTCAGGTTCAGCTCGATTTTGCCGGAGGTCGCCTTGGCAAGCGTGAAAACCTCATTGATCAACTGGTGGAGGTGCTTTGCATTGCTCAGGATATCATCGAGGTAGTTTCTCTGCAGGTCGTTCATTCCTCCCGATTCTTGCACGACCACTTCCGCCAGGCGAATGATATTCATGACGGGGTTGTTCAATCCGTCGCAGATATCTCCCAGGAATTGGGATTTGAGCGTGCTCGCCTTCATCAGTTGCTTGTTCACTTTCAGAAGGACTTCGCGTTGCGCCTCGAGTTTTCTATTGGCCTCGGAAAGTTCCACAGTCCGCTCCTCGATTTTCTGTTCGAGGTTGGAGTGGGTCTCCTTGAGTTTTTCCGACATGATATTGATTTCATCGGCCAGCAGTTCGATCTCGTCGTTTGTATGGACCTCGATGTGCCTGCCCAAATCACCGCGGGCGATGTACTGGGCCTCCTCCCTCAGGAGCCGTATGGGCATGACGATTCGATTGGTCGCGTAGAATCCGAGGATGCTGAGGATGAGGACCAATCCAAATCCGAGCGAGAGGACCTTTGAGGCCATGGCATAGATCCGGCCGAAGGCCTCATCGGCATTTTGATAGAAGAAGATGTACCATTTTCCGCCTGTGAGGAACGATTCTCCGCTGAGCGTGCTCAAGTCGACTTCGGCGAATCCAAGCACGTTTTCCTCGGCCACCTCATTGCGCGCGTTTGTCCACCCCTTCCCCTGGCTGACGATGACGCGCCAGAAATTTGGCGCGACGCGTCCGGTTCGAACGAGTGCGGACGTCGCCAGCAATTCACCGTCCTTCGTCATGAGCCCGGCATAGCCGGTTCCCTCTATCCTGAGCGTGTTCACCGACCGGAACAGATAATCCGAGCGCATCACGATCTTCAAGATGCCGATGACCGTCTTGCTGGAAACCTCGCGCACCGGGACCGCAATCGTTATGGATTTGACCTGGGTGCTTTCATCATGTTCGATTCCCTGCACGATATTACGCCCGTTGCCGCGATTGAATGAGCGGTTCCACCAGTCTTCATCGGCCTGATAAAAATCGCTTGTTTTGCCGGTGGCTCCGACAATGGCCCCCTGCTCGTCGGTTAGGAATATCTCGGTGTATTTGTCCGAGCGCAACTGGAGGATATTCTGAAAGTATTGGGATACCGGGTTGGCGAGATACGAGCGCACCTGCTCGTTTACTTTCGGCAGTGACTTCCACTCCTCGTCGATTGCCGTGATCTCTTTGAGGATATCCTCCGGAGCTTTTCCCTTGTACGCTTGATTGGCGGTGACAACGGCATCGACAACGGTGGGAGCGAGGGCGATGCTCTCGGCCTCCGATATTTCTGAGGAAAGCCCGGAGTTGATCTCGTCGGCCATCCATACGGACAGGTCTTGAAAGCGGCTGCCGATATAGAATTGCCGGATACTGGTTCCGGACGAATACGCGACAAAGAGCGCGACTGTGAGCGGCGGTATGCCCACCAAGAGCAGTGCGATGAATATTTTGACGCGAAGGCTGATTCTCGCTTTTTTTCGGGCTGTCATAGGTTTACTCGCGAGCCGGCTTTTGAATTGTCTGCACGGGTGCGCAGGGCAAGGGCGCCGAAATTTTCTATTATCTTCAAGCCGGCCTCCTGGCTCTTTTCCGGGTGGAACTGAGTTGCGAACAGATTTCCGCGCCAGACAGCCGATGCGAAGGTGGAGCCGTATGTCGTCCAGCCTGAGACGATGCCGATGGATTCAGGCTGCACAAAATAGGAATGAACGAAATAGAAATAGGTATTATTGGGAATTCCCTCAAAAAGGGGACATGAAGTTGATCCGGCTCCATTGGCAACGGGATAGCGGACCTGGTTCCATCCCATATGAGGGACCTTCAATCCATTCGCGGAGAAACGTTTTACGGTACCAGGAATCACGTGAAGTCCGGTTACCCCCTTGCTCTCTTCACTGGAATTCAAGAGAACCTGCAGCCCCAGGCAGATACCCAGGAACGGCCGGTCCGCCTGTATCCACTCGAGCAAGGGCTCGATGAGCTTGCGCGAGCTAAGCTCCTTATAGCAGTCACCGAAAGCCCCGACGCCCGGAAGGACTACTCCGCCTGCATCCAGAATAGCCGATTTGTCCTGGGTAATGCAAGCTTTAAATCCTTTGGATTCAAAAGCCTTTTGGACACTGCGCAGATTTCCCATCTGGTAGTCAACGATTGCGATCATCTGTCAAAGCTCCCCCTTAGTGGAGAGAACCCCGTCGATTCGCTCGTCAAGCCGCGTCGCCTGCGAGAGAGCGCGTCCGAGCGCCTTGAAAATTGCCTCGATCGAATGATGTACGTTTTCGCCATACAGCAGGTTGACATGCAAGGTGATTTGGGCGGAATTCGCGAAGGCGATCAGGAACTCGCGCGTGAGTTCGGCGTCGAACTGTCCGAGCTTCTTTTTTGGGATCCTGGCATTGAACACCATAAATGGTCGCGATGAAATATCCACATCGACCTGAGCCAGGGCCTCATCCATCGGGACCCGCGCCGATCCGTAACGGGCTATTTTTTCTTTCTTTCCGAGGGCTTTTGCGAAGGCTTTGCCCAGGCACAGGCCGACATCCTCCACCGTATGGTGGGCATCCACCTCGAGATCGCCTTGCGCGCCCAGTTTCACATCGAAGAATCCGTGCCGGGTCATGAGTGAGAGCATGTGGTCGAGGAAGGCCACTCCGGTGCGGATGTCGTACTCGCCTTTGCCGTCGAGCGAGAGGGAGACCGTGATGTCGGTTTCCGAAGTCTTTCGTTTTATTGTGGCGTTTCGCATTGCAATCTTTCTGTGGATTTTTTCTGGGCGAGCGGAATCTTCAGACGCCCGCCATCAGCCGTTCAGCCAGGTAGATGTCGAGTCCTGCGAGCTCGACCTTTTTTGCACATTTAAGGATGTCGTACTTCAGCCGGAAAAATTCCACGGTCATCTCTTCAGAATCAAAGATGCCGAAGCACGTCCGGGGATCGCCGTCGCGCGGCTGTCCGAGTCCTCCGAAATTTACTAAATATCGGTTGTTCTTGTCAAGCGAATGTTTTCCGTGCTGGTTGAGATCGTGATTGAATCCGCGGTAGGCAAACAGCGCGGGCAGGTGGCTGTGGCCGAAGAAGCAGATATTGACTTTCATTTTTTCCAGGACCACAAATTGACGCATTGCGTCCATCCAATCCAGTATATAGTTATCGCGCATTTCGGGGGAGCCGTGCGCCAGCAGGATGCGGCCGTCGATAATGAGGTTTTCGGGCAATGCCCGCAAATGGTCGCGATATTTCGGTTCCAATTTGCTTCTGGTCCACATGACCGCTTGTTTGGCGGCGGAATTGAACCACAGCGGGTCGTCCAGGCCACACGCCGCGGCATCGTGATTTCCCATGATCGAGGTGATATTTTCGCTGATCAGCAGTTCAACGCATTCATTTGGATTGGAGTTGTATCCAACAATATCTCCCAAGTGAAGGATCTGGTTCACGTTCTGGCGTTTTATCTCGGCCAGCACAGCTTCGAACGCTTCGAGATTTCCATGAACGTCACAGATGATCGCATACCGCATAATTATTTCTCATGCATCCGCACGTCTGATCAAAATCTACATGCGAGAACCGAAGATCTGAATATGATTTACATTATGAAACGGTTTCACAAGCCCCGTATTATAACAGAAACATCTGAAAATTCAAATGCTAATTTACCGCCTCTTTGCGCGTGCGACAAACAGAGTTCCCTTCCCGTGCAAGCTCAGGAACGAGGATAGGGGCCGGGGCTGGAAAGAGTCGCGCACGATGGTACTAAGCAATGAGAAAAAATGAGACCGGACAGGAAGAAACTCGAAAAGTTTATGTCCCCGGCTCAGGGTCCCATCCTTTGGGCTTCACGCAGGATTTTTTCGATTTTCTTTGTCTTTTTTCGCGCCTTCTCGTAAATGGGATCATCCTCTCCAATTTTTTCGAACTCAGCCTTTGCCTCGAGATATTTTCTTGATTTTATGAAATTAACTCCTCGATTGAAATTGCAGATTGATATTTTGAGCGCAAGCCGGCGATCGTCGGGGAAATCTTTTCGCACTTTCTCATATTCAGTCAAGGCGGCATCATAGTTTTTCATTGAGAAATAGAGGTCGCCCATCGATTCATTTTGGCTGAGAGGAGCGCGGCCCTTCTTTTCGGGCTCGAGCAAGCCCAGCGCCTCTTCTTCTTCGGCGAAGCTTCCATGCTTATAGTCGCCGATTTCGAGTCCTTTGAGAGCCGATCTTTCCACCAGGATGCTAAGGATATTTCCTTTTGAATCGTTGGGGACAATGAAGAAGCGCTGGCAGGCGGGGTCGAAATGGTGGATGGTACGTCCTTCGACGATCTCTCCGTCGGCAAAGGCCGCTTTCACGGCATTTCCATCAGCGGGGGTTTCCGGTTCGTCCGCGTGTGGATCCGATTTCCCTTCGAAATCACGGACTGAATGGATTGCCTTCAGATCGGAGAAATGGACGAAGATGCGTTCCTGCTGTTCGGTTGGCTCGGTTGGTATGAGGAAAAACCCCGGGGACTGGATATCGAGTTTATATGTCGTTCCTTTGAGTATCCTTTTGTTCTTGAAATATACGACCAACTTTCGGGAGGTGCCTGCGCGACGAGCAACGCTGGAACGGCCCGCGGGGGTGGCTGGTACGGGGGTTTTCTTCTTTTCTCCGAGCAGCTTTGAGAGGAACCCTTTCTTTTCGTCGCCTCTATCTGCGGCGTGGCGAACCTTACCGCATTTGCCACAGATCCGCTCGCCTTTTCCCGTATCGGTCAGGCAGATCTCACATCCGAAGACGCCGCAGTCCATGCAGTAACCGACGACATCCTTCTCGCTGTGAACGGGGCACTTCATTTGACATTCCTCCGTGCTCCGGCGACAGAAAAGGAGCAGGTTAATACAAGAAAAATTCTATCATGAAACGAATGATTAGTCAAAAAACAGCGTGCGTCACAGGAGATTGGCATCACTGCATTTGCAGGAAGGAAGCGTCGCAGGGATGCTTGCAAAGGAGTCGCTTTCTGTGCTAGACTTTGTTCGGAAAGCGCATGATTTCATCCCTTTTGCTCCCCGGCCGAGATCTTTCACCGCTGAAGTTCCGGCGATCGTTGTTTAATTCATGAAAATGGCAGAACAAAAAGGAGTTGCTGTTTCGGAGATAATGCGGCCAAAGTCGTTCCATATCATTACCTTCGGCTGCCAAATGAATCAACACGATTCAGAAGCCATTGAGGGCGCTCTGCTTAATGCCGGATATGTGCCGGCGGGCGCAGTGGACTCGGCGGACATCATTCTTTTCAATACGTGTTGTGTTCGGGACCATGCCGAGCAGAGGCTATACAGCAGGATATCTCAGTTGCAGCACTTGAAGGGACAGCGCCCGGGCCTCATTTTGGGTATCGGCGGCTGTGTCGCGCAAAAGGAAAAGGAGAGCTTGCCCCAAAAGTTTCCACAGATAGATCTCGTTTTTGGTACGAATGCTGTCTATGATATTGTTTCTCTTATTGAGCGGGCGGCTCACGGCGAGAAGCCTGTGGTATCCACGCCGGAAGACGGACCTGCTCTCCGCGCGGATGCCTATTCGGCACACGTGCCGGGGCGGTATCATGCCTGGGTTTCCGTCATGCGGGGCTGTGACAATTACTGCTCGTACTGCATTGTTCCGTATGTTCGTGGCGCGCAAAGGAGCAAGCATCCTGAAGAGGTGGTCGAAGAGGTCGAGAGACTGGTACAACGGGGAGTGAAGGAGGTGACCCTTCTCGGGCAGAATGTGAACTCATACGGGCAGGATCTGGGCTGCGAGACGACGTTTTCGAAGCTTCTGCAGCGGTTGGATCAAATCGAAGGGCTTCTGCGGATTCGTTTCACGACCTCTCATCCGAAGGATATCTCCGCCGATCTCATGCGGGCGTTTCGAGAACTGCCGACGGTGTGCGAGCACCTGCATCTTCCGGTGCAATCCGGATCTTCGCGAATCCTGCGGCTGATGAATCGGGGGTATACGGCGCAGCGATATCTGGAGACCGCGGCAAAGCTGCGGGAGTATGTTCCTGACATTGCTCTTACGACTGATGTCATTGTCGGTTTCCCCGGTGAGACGGATGATGATTTCGAGGCCACACGAGCGTTGCTCGACGAAATCCGGTTTGACGGCGCGTATATTTTTAAGTACTCTCCGCGGCAGGGAACTGCAGCCGCCCTGATGGAAGGCGCAATCGCGAGAGAAATCGTCAAGCGACGGCATCATGTTCTGCTGGATCTTCAGAAGAGAATCAGTCAGGAACGTCTGGCTCAACTATTGGGGACGCAGCAGACTGTATTGCCTGAACAGCCGGACAAAAAACGTGCCGGCCATTTGATGGGTAAGACGCGGGGCCACAGGACTGCCTCGTTTTTTGCACCCCCCTCACTTGATTTATTCGGGAAGGAGATTTCCGTCCGCGTATTTCGGATCGACGGATGGACGCTGATAGGAGAGATGTCGCTCAAAAAAGAATAAGCGTCGCGGAATGTGAGTTTCACCGACAGTTCGATCATGGGAAAACTTCTCCGGATTCCAGTCGTGGCAGGCTCAGCAGTTTTGGTCATCCTGCTCTCACAGTACGAGTCGCACGGACAATTGCTGCTGTTTGGGCATGCGCAGCGGCGATTCGATCGGTGTACGGAGTTGTATGAGAGCGGCCAACATGCCGGCGCGCAAGAATGCATGCGATCCTTTCTTGCCGATTATCCTCACAGCCGCTGGACGGAGCCTGCCCTTTTTCTCGATGCCAAACTGGAGACCAACGCACGTCACGCCGCCGGAAAATTCCGGCGTTTTCTGTACGATTATCCCGAAAGTTCATATGCCGCTGAAGCGGGTCTGCTGCTTGGAGAATTGTACGAGCTGTTTGGAGATTCGTTAAACGCCCAGCAGTATTATTTTCGCGTCTACCGAGATCATAAGACCAGCCGATTTCATGCCGAGGCCGGCCTTCGTGCAGCAAAGTGCATGCTGCTCAACGGCGACGTCGCTACGGCGAAGGAACACCTCGAGGAATTTCTGGGAACGTACCATGAATATCCATTAAGTACCCGCGGTAAAGAACGATATGCCGATGCACTGTATCAAGCGGGAGAATTATTGCGGGCACAGGCGCAGTATCGCGAGGCAATATCGGAGAGTCCGCAGGGCGCCTTTGTCTCCCCGCATTGCTATCTTCGTATAGCGGAAATATACGAAGAAATGGAAGAGCATGAAGCGGCCTTAGAAACGTATCGCCAATTCCTCAAGGTGTTTCCCAACTCGTTTTTTCGAGAAACGGCGGAGCAGAGAATGGGCCAACTGGGCCGGTCGCTTCGATCGGAAGTCCAGAAAGAAGCTCGGGCGTACGTGCTCGAGGCGGGTCGTTTCAACAATGAACCCGATGCCGTTGCACGGGCGGCGCGACTGAAAACACTCGGTTATCAGGTATATATTGTGCAGAAGGTTTCCCAGCGGCAGGGCCTGTTTTCAGTCCGGCTCGGGCCCTATTCGACAAAAGAACTTGTTCTCGCCGTCGCCGACAGGTTGGAGGCTGCCGGCCTGGAGACGACGCTGCTGCCGATGAAGGGCGGTGAAAGGGACTCTTTGAATGAATGACGAGCTGACGCCCATGCTGCGCCAATACACGCGCATCAAGGAGATGCATCGTGACTCGATCCTTTTCTTTCGGATGGGCGATTTTTACGAGATGTTCTATGATGATGCGAGGGTCGCGTCGGAAATCCTCGACATCGCGCTCACCTCGCGCGACTCTACGAAAAAAGAAAATCGGGTGCCGATGTGCGGGATCCCCTATCATGCTGCGAAGAGCTACATCTCAAAGCTGCTCCGCGCGAACAAAACCGTCGCCATCTGCGAACAGATGGAGGATCCGAAACAAGTCAAAGGGATTGTGAAACGGGAGGTGATCCGGGTCATCACACCGGGCACCGTTCTCGAACCGGAACTGCTCGATGAAAACGTTAACAACTATCTTGCGGCAGGCGCGATTTCGGAGGAGGGCGTCGGCATAGCTTTTGTTGATGTTTCAACGGGCGAATTTTTGGCCACGCAAAGAAATGGATCCAATCCGGCTGGTCTTCTGCTGGAGGAATTGTTAAGGATTGCCCCTTCAGAATTCCTGTTTCCTTCCACGAAGGTCGATTCTGCGTTCAAGGCTGAGCTCGACAGAAACTGTCGAGGTCTATCACTTCGCGCTCTTGACGACTGGATTTTCGCGCTGCCCCAGGCAACCTCTGCGATCATTACGCATTACGGGCTTCATTCAATCAACGGCCTCGGGTTGGACGATATGCCGCTGGCCGCATCGGCGGTCGGCGCAGTTATCCATTACCTGAAGGATACCTATCGGGCCTCTTTGGCGCATTTGAAGTACCCATCGCCCTTCACGCGCGGCGACTACATGATTGTCGACGCAAACACGCAGCGGAACCTAGAACTGTTGTGTACGCTGCGGGACAAGAGCAAGCGGGGCTCGCTGCTGGGGGTTCTTGATGCGAGCATCACCTCGATGGGCGGCCGCAAGCTGCGCTCGTGGGTGCTTCGCCCGCTCATGCAACTTGAAAAAATAATCAGTCGGCAGGATGCGGTCGGCGAGCTGGTTGATTGCAACAGCCTTCGGCTGCGCCTTCGCTCTATTTTGAGCGAGGTCCACGACATCGAGCGGCTGGTTGGAAGGATATCGGGCCCGGGCGCGGGCGCGCGAGATATGGTTGCGCTGAAAGACTCGCTATTAAAAATTCCGCTTCTCAAGGAGGCCTTGCAGAATTCTTCGGCAGAGCTGCTTCGTTCGGCAGTTCATTCGCTTGACGTGATGGAGGAGACCACTTCCCTGATCGCGCGGGCTCTTGTCGACTCGCCGCCTCTCGTAACAACCGAAGGCAACATGATCCGCGACGGCTACAATCCGGAGCTTGACAACCTGCGCTCGCTGGTGAAGGACGGCAAGGACTGGATTGCGCTCCTGCAGAAAAAAGAAACGAGGCGCACCGGCATAACATCTTTGAAGGTCGGCTACAACAAAGTATTCGGTTATTATATCGAAATAACCAAGCCGAACCTTTCGCTTGTGCCGCCTGACTATATCCGGAAGCAGACGCTCGTGAACGCCGAGCGCTTCATCACGCCCGAATTAAAGGAGCGCGAGAGCGCGATTTTGGGAGCCGAAGAGCGGATGGCGAATCTTGAGCGGGAGCTTTTTCTTGATTTGCGCGATCGTATCTGCGCGGAATCGAGCCGTATTCAGCTGAACGCCGAACTCGTAGCCGAAGTCGATGTGCTGCAATCGCTGGCGCATATAGCGGCGGCAAACGATTATTGCCGCCCCGAATTGAACACCTCATTTTCTCTCACAGTTGAAGAATGCCGGCATCCGGTTCTGGAACAACTGAACCTAGAACAACAATTTGTTCCGAACGATGCCCATCTGTCGGAGGATGGCTGGTTACTGGTCATCACCGGCCCGAATATGGCCGGGAAGTCGACTTTTCTCCGCCAGGTGGCCCTGATCGTGCTCATGGCGCAGATGGGATCGTTTGTGCCGGCGCGGCGTGCAGTATTGGGGCTGGTTGACCGGATTTTCACGAGGGTAGGCGCCTCTGACAATCTCATTGGAGGGGAGAGCACCTTCATGGTGGAAATGACCGAGACGGCCAACATTCTGAACAATGCAACGAGCCGCAGTCTGGTGATTCTCGACGAGATCGGGCGGGGCACGAGCACTTACGACGGCATGAGTATTGCGTGGTCGGTTGCTGAATTCATCCACAACCGGATTGGCGCCAAGACATTGTTTGCTACACACTATCATGAGTTGACGGAACTCTCGAGTGAACTGGGGCACGTGAGGAATCTGAACGTTGCGGTCCGGGAATGGAACAACCAGGTGATCTTTCTCTACAAGGTGATCGAAGGAAGCTCGGACCACAGTTACGGGATTCATGTGGCGAAGCTGGCCGGCCTGCCGCTCGATGTGGTGGCCCGCGCGCGGAAGGTGCTGGCCGATCTTGAGAAGGCGAACCCAAAGCGGAGGCTCAGGCGGCGAACGGAATCGGACCAGTTGCAGCTCTTTGCGCCCGCTCCGAGTTCTCCCGTGGAGGAAGAGTTGCGCAAGCTGAATATCGATCGGCTCACCCCGCTCGAAGGGTTATCGAAATTGGCTGAACTCAAGAAGAGGCTCGACAGCGAAGGAAGGTGACGCATGAAAGCCTATGTGCTGATCAGTCTCACGCCGGGTCTGGAGGAGAAAGCTTGTTCACACGTGAGCGCCATTCCGGGGGTCGTTGAACTCACGACGGTCTTCGGTCAATGGGACCTTATCGTCGTTGTAGAAGCCGAAACCCTCGACGCTCTCTCGCGCCTTGTTGTCCGCCAGATTCGAGGCGTTCAAGGGGTTCAGGCGACCGAAACACTGATTGCAGGACAAATCTGATCCCTTCCCCACTCCGGCCTTCATCAATTGGATTGAGGCTCTCGCTTCTGAGGCGTCATCGCCGCGCATCTTCCTGGGCAGGCACCGGTTTGTGATAAAATAATTCGGTCTCGTAAGGGGGGCTTAGAAGGAGGATATATGGCCGGGAAGGAAGGCGGAATACATCTGGATGAGATTATGGCGTATGCAAAGGAGAGCCAGGAAATCGGCGCGAGACATAAAGTGCCTGGCGACCAGCACGTCATGCATCTTTTCGGCTCGATCGCGAGGGAGGCCGAGGCCGAATTCGGAGCGGCCGGCCTGGCGATGGTCGAGCGGGCGGCGGCCCGCTTTGGCGAGGAGCGCGGCCGCCGCATAGCTGAATTGGTGAAGAGAGACAAGAGGCCGCTCTCGCTGATGAACTTTTTCCTGTACGCAGATTTCGACACCGGCGGTAACGAGATGGTTCCCGAATTTGTGGACGGCGAGCTTTGGGTACGCGTGACGAAATGCCGGCTGTTCGACAAGCTTCACGAACTAGGCTTGCAGAGATTCGGCCTGCACTATTGCCGGCCGATCGATCGTGCCGTTCTGCGAGGATACAATCCGCATCTGGAACTCGAAGTCAAGACACAAATAAGCGGTGGAGACGACTGCTGTTTCTTCATCTATAGACAGCCGTCCGGTTCGGTGAAAGAGGATTGAAGCCAATGGAATGCGACCGCAGCTACACGACCGATCTGCTCATAATCGGCAGCGAAGGGGCCGGCGGTCATGCTGCCATCGAGGCCCGGCAGCGGGGCGTTGATGTATTAATTGTAACGAAGGGCAAAATCAGCCAATGCGGCGCCTCTCAGATGGCGGGCGCGGATTTCAACGTCGATGGCCGCAGTGCAAAGTCGCTCGGGTTCGCCGGCGACGAGCGCGACAGCGCCGAGCGATTCTTCTCGGATATCGTGCGGGAGGGATTGTATCTCAACAATCAGCGCATGGTAGAGAAATACGTTGAGTATTGCCCGAAGGCGATGAAGGATCTGCTCGACTGGGGCATGCGGGTGTACCTGTACGAATCGGCGCATTCGGAGGAAGTGGCGCGAGGGGTCATCTCATCGGGAGTCCTGTGGGTGCGGGCGATTCGGAAGCGAGTGAAAGAACTTGGAATCCCATTGCTGAACGATCATATGGTGATCGATCTATTGACTGCGGGCGGAAGAGTGAATGGCGCGGTTGCGCTCGATCTGCGGAGCGGCGAGACAGCGCTCGTCAACTGCAAAGCAATCATCCTTGCGACGGGCGGGTGGCACAGGGCATATCGCATCACGTCGGGCCCGTATGACCTTACGGGCGACGGGACTGCAATGGCGTTTCGCGCGGGCGCAACGCTTTCTTCGATGGAGTTGGTCCAATTCATTCCGCTGTGCGTTTATTGGCCTCCGCTGGCCGCCGGCTCCATCTGCACTTACATCTTCAGTCAGTTTCCGGGCGTTGGGGAGCAGGTTCACCTGCTGAACCGGTCGGGCCTGCGCTTCATGGAGAAGTACGACGCGAACGCGCTTGAGAAGAGCACGAAAGCGATTGTGTCAATTGCATCGGAGCTCGAAGTCGAGGCCGGATTGGGGAGCCCGCGCGGCGGCGTTTTTTTCTCGCTGGCGCACCTTGGTGCGGAGATGATCGAGATGATCATACAGGGGATCAAGCTCCAGTTTCTGGAGCAGTTCAACGAGAAGCGGCACGAATTCACTCATTTGCTGTTGGACCTTCTGGAGCAGTGCAAGCATGGAGACATTGAAGTCGGTAATGCGGCTCACTATATGCTTGGGGGGATCAAGGTGGACGAGTGCGCACGGACGAGCATCGGCGGGTTGTTTGCCGCGGGAGAATGCTCGTGCGGGCTGTGGGGAGCCGCACGCGTGGCCTCGGCGTGCTCACAGGCGGGCGCCCAGGGGAAAGTTGCAGGGGAAACGGCGGCGGAATATATCAAGCAAGTCAGGCTGTCGCCGGCGGACCGGGAACAGATAAAATCGATTCTCGACGAGGTTTCAAGACCCCTTGCCCGAAAGAACGGAGTGAATGCGAACGAGATACTGACGCGAATGCATCAGATATCGGGCCGGCACCTGTGGGTGATAAAGGAGGGCGCCGGCCTGAAAAAAGCGACCGCGGCCCTCGAGCTTCTGGAGAAAGACGTTCAGGAGGCGGCAGTCATTGCTACCAGGAGCAAAGCGCTCAATTATGAATGGATTCGCCTGCTTGAGCTGAGAAACATGATCACCTGTCTGAAACTCAGTGCGAACACTGCATTCATGCGGGAGGAGAGCCGGGGCGAATTTTACCGTCGTGATTTCACGGTGACCAACAACGACGACTGGCTTCGCGTGCTGGAGGTGACCGGCGGAGGGCAGGGGATTCGGATCGAAAAGGTGAAGCCGATTGTAACCAGCATCGCTCCCCCATCGGGCAAATTCGCTTTTGAACAGGCAGTGAACGTCTCCACGGCATCGCTCAAGCGGTGACAGAGAGAAATTGACGATGGAAAAGACGATAAACGTGCGCTGTTTCAGATATGATCCCGCAGCCGATCAGGGGCCGCATTACCAGACGTATTCAATCCCGCTGAACGGCCCGATGAGCGTGCACGATTGCCTGGTTTATATTCGTGAGAACCTCGATCCGTCCCTCGCGTATTTCATCAACTGCAAGCTGGGGTTCTGCCTGCGGTGTCGGCTGCGAGTGAATGGCAAAGCGTGCTTTGGCTGTATGACGGAAGCGAATGCGGATATCACGGTGGAACCGCCGGATACCCGGCGAGTTATTCGCGACTTATGGAGCGAGGATGTCTGAGCAACTGAAGACGGGCTCGATTCCGGAAGCAGAAGGGAGGATGAGCAGCAAGATTTTTTGTTTCGGGCTTGTTGTGATTTCTCTCGGGGTGATGCTCGCGCTGGTCTGGGGTACCCCATGGGGAGTCGGCACCGGCCCTGATTCGGCGAAATATATCGGCGCAGCCCGAAACTTTCTGGCCGGCAAGGGGCTGACACTGCCGCTCGTGCTGGACGAGGTTCCCGCGATGACGCATTATCCGCCGCTGTATCCGTTTGTGCTCGCGTGTGGCGGATATCTCGGCCTCGATCCGCTGAATGGCGCGCGATGGCTGAACGTGCTGCTCGCGGGATTGAATGTTTTCGTTATTGGATGTCTTCTTTATTCATATACCCGCTCGTATCCGGTAGCTCTCGCCGGAGCGGCTTTGGTCGCCTCCTCGCCAGTTATGATCAGCATATATTTATGGGCCTCGAGCGAACCGCTTTTTATCCCATTCGTCTTGCTGGGGATCCTTTGGCTTGCGTGTTATTTCGATGATCCCAGGCGATTGTATCTAATTGTGTCGGCGGGTTTCTGCGGGCTTGCTTTTCTCACGAGATATCCGGGAGTTGCCGTGATAGCCGCCGGCGTGGCAGCGCTCATGCTGTTTGGCCGAAGCTCCTTTGGCGGGCGAATCCGGGACAGCGCGGTTTTCTTGTCGCTTAGCGTTTTCCCGATGATCCTGTGGACGGTTCGGAATATTGCGGTGGCAGGAACTGCGGCTGACCGGCACCTGCAGATCAACTCGATATCGCGTCACCAGTTTCTTTTTGGTTTGGATACGATAGCAGGCTGGTTCGTGCCGTTTTCTGTTGCCGGCCGTGCCGGATATCTGGCGGTGTTTCTTGTGATCGGTGCGATTGCGGCGGCTTTCTTTCGGTCGGCAACATTAGAGGATGATTCGCAGGGTCATTCGCTTTCGCGCTTGCCATCAATAATCCTTCTGGTTTTCCTCTTTTATGCCGGCATGCTTGCGCTGACGGTACTGTTTGTTGACGAGACAACTCCTCTCGACAACCGCATCCTGTCGCCGTTTCATGTACTCGGCATAGTGTTGGTGTTTTCATTGGGAGCGAGGTTTTTGAAAATTCGCTTCTCAATTATGCAGACATCAGTTGTCTTTGCCCTCTGCGCCGCCTTGGTAATCTATTATGTTGTCGGGGGAGTCGCCGCGCTTGAGGAAAGCCGCGAGTATGGGCTTGGCCTTTCCGCCAAAAGATGGCAAACGTCGCCGGAAGTGGAACGTCTGAAAAGCCTGTCTGAGGAGGTTGTTATTTACACGAACAGGCCGCATGCCGTCTATCTGCTGACAGGTCGTTCTTCGCGGCTGATTCCGGAAAAATCTTCCGGGGGCGCTTCTGAGCAGTATCTGGCTGAGGTGGCCGTCCTCAAGGAGCAACTCGAGAGGCAGGAGGCGGTGGTTATACAGTTTGAAGTCAGTGATGCTCAGTGGGACCAACTGCGACAGGAGCCATCGCGGTAGGTCGCATGAAGTGATATTTTTTGGCTGAAAATGGAAATGAGGGAACCGCATGAAAATCTGCAAATTTGAAGATGTTGAAATGCGTGAAGTGACTGAAGAGGGCGCCAAGGGTGTTTCCATCCGATGGGTCATCTCGAAGGACGACGGCGCTCGGAATTTCTACATGCGCGTTTTTGATGTGCAGCCGGGCGGGCACACGCCTTACCATCAGCACGAATGGGAGCACGAGGTTTTCATTTTGGAAGGCGATGCGGAGGTCGTAACTGCGGATGGGCCAAAAAAGGCGCCTGCCGGGTCAGTCGTTTTCGCAAAGCCGCAGGAGTTCCACCAGTTCCGAAATTCCGGCAAAGGTTTGATGCGATTCATCTGCCTGATTCCCGCAGCCGAGAAATGATTGGTTGCGCGACAACGGCAGGAGGCATATCACGATTGTGTGTAGAAAGGAGAGAATTGAATGAAGGTATTAGGTTTCAATGGCAGTCCCCGGAAAAATGGAAACACTCAGACAGTAATCGAAGCGGTTTTGAAGGGGGCCGCAAGCAAAGGGGCTGAGACGCGGCTGGTAAATCTGAATGAACTGAACGTCAAGGGCTGCCAAGGGTGCGATGCCTGCAAGAAGAAGATCGGGGTGTGCGTGCAGAAGGACGATCTCTCTCCCCTGCTTCAGGAGATGAAGTCAGCCGATGCAATCGTTCTTGGAACGCCGATTTACTGGTATCACGTGAGTTCGCAGTTCAAGGCGCTGGTGGACCGCTGCTATTGTTTCTATGGAGAGGACATAGATCCTGCCACCGGCGAGAAATCGCTGCAGGTGTGGTTCCCGCATGGAAAGAAGATCGTTGTTGTCACGTCGCAGGAGGCCCCGGAGGTATTCGAGCCGATCCACACCTGGCTTAACCTGGTCGCGGCCGCGCTCAATGCCGGTTCGATTGAATTTATTGAGCATTGCAGTTCGGAGAACAAGAGGGATTCAGCGCGCAAGGATGGCGGGTTATTAGAAAAAGCCGAGGGGATGGGCAGAGAGCTGGTTAGCTGAGTTGAATCTTCGCTGACTCGGAATCGGCCGACCCTTCATCCGCCACTTTTGGCAGTTTTTCCAGCGTGGCGAAACCGACAAAGTAAACCAGCAGTGCGATTCCGAGGGTAATGTTGAAGCCGAAGTTCATCGAGAGGATCACGGTCAGAATTGCGCCGATGACCGTGCAGCAGCCATTAACCGCCCAGGCCCAGGGGACCAGCAATGGATTGCAGCGGTTCACCAGACGGATACCGTATGCGAACGGCACGCCGAGCAACAAACCAACTGGCGCCAGCAGAAGTATCGTTAATGCAATTCGAGCCGCGAGCGATGCTTCAATGAATGATCTTATCAGCAGCGGATAGACAAGAACGAGAAGAGCGATGGCGACTGCGAGTGCGGCCGGTACGAGCCATACCTTTCGATCGGGCGCTTCCAGCCAATATCCGGAGAAGAGGCTGCCAAGTCCGGTGAAGATAAGGATGGAGAAGAGCGTGACGGTGATTGAGTGAAGCGGCAACCCGAGGAACAGGGTGAATTTCTGCATCGCTGCTATCTCGATCATGATAAAGCCCAAGCCGAGACAGGCAAAGTAGACAAGGAAAGATGCGGTCCCTTTTTGCCGAATTCCCCTTCGTGCAAAAATGCCCAGCGGCATCATGATGAGAACGATGCTCAGCATCGTGCTCACGCCCAACTGAAAGAAAATGAACAGCGGGTTTCCGGGAAAGGATGAATACAACTGCCATTTATATTGAGTGACCTTCAGCGGGTTCGGCCATCGGGAGAAGAAGAAGAAATAAGGTCTGTCGTCGTTGATGGGGCTGATATTGGTGCTGCACTCGCGGATGAAGGCATCCTTATCGTTTGCGCGAACAAATCTTTCGATGAATGAACCGAAGGAGCGATACGGCAGGTAATAAACATCCAGGTCCACCTCGCGAACAAAACGCTGCATCCGCGAAACTTCATCTTCCGTAAATCCGCCCTTCTTAAGGAGTATTTCCACCTCATTTTTGCTGCGCAGGCAGATGACGGACGTCTCGAAATCATCCACTCCCCCCGCCTCGAGCACCGCGTGGATTGTTGTGAGCAGCCGCAGTGTTTCTGCATTTCCGGTGCTCCAAATAATTTGGAGAATCCCGCCGTCCTCGAGGTGGTTGTACAAGTTTTCAAACGCCTCGGTCGTATACAGATAACTTTCTGCAAGCACGTACGCGCCTGAGCTCATTGCAGTGTACGTGCTGATAAAGGTCATCAGGATGACATCGTACTTTTGCTTGTCGCGCATGAGGGCGCTGCGTGCTTCGCCGTGAATCAATTCAACGCGCGGGTCCTCCAGCAGCACCCGGGAATACTCGGGCAAAACGGTGTGGTGGATGTCGATGATCGGCTTGTTCAGCTCAATTCCCTTGATCAAGCGGGCGTCGTGCATTCTTGCCGCCCAGAGTTCCACGCCGCCGCCCGGCCCGAGCACCAGGACCGAAGGGTTTTCTTTCAGTTGGAGAGCGGCAGCGTACATGGAACGCTCGACGACGGGCAGCGCTTCCGGATGATCCGAGAAATTGATGATTGGGGTGGCGGAGCTGCCGTCCTGCAGAATGAGTTTTTCATCGGGCAGCGGGGGCAGGCCGATTCGGTTTCTTCCGAGACCGTAAATGAATCGATTTTCTTCCGGAAGATTAATGAGATCGACTCGGCAGTTGGGTCCCCATTTTGAGTATACCGGATTTTCCGAGATCTCCAATGTTAGTTCATCAGTGAAATCGAGCAGGTCCTTACCGGGAATGGGAAACTTTCGGTCCAGGCGTGGCATCAGGAAAAGGAGAATTGCCGTGACGCATACCGCCGATGCGACTAGCAGTCGTTTCTTTCGTGAAGGGAATGTTATCAGTCCGCCGAGCAGGCCGAGTACAGATAAGAAAGCCATTGTGCCGCCCGCACCGTAATTTTGAAGGAGGAACGGCATGAGCAGGCATCCGGCTCCCGCTCCGGCCAAATCGGCAAAATAAATGGTATTGATACGAGCGGCATTGAAAGACAGGATCATCCCGACGGCCGCGCCGGCAAAAAGGAATGGCAAAGCGGTGACTGCATTATAGGTGGAGAATCGAAAGAAGTGGTCGAGGCGCGCCAGGCTCAAATTGTATGGAATATAGAAATTGAGCAGAAAGACGTAGCTGAGGAGCAAAGAGAGCAGATAGAGGCCGCAAGAAACAGTGATCCACAGGCGGGGCCGACGCCGCCAAGAGGTTTGGAAAATCGAGATCAAGGTGCCGCTTGCGCCGATCCCGAGCAGGCAGTTGCTGATGATGAGGAACCCGAAATGGAAGAACAGGCGCAGGGCGCTGATGCGGGTGAGCAGGATCTCGTAAATCAGCATAGAACAGGAGATCAGGGCAATCGCCGCAAGGGCGTAGGCATAGCCGGCGGCAGGCCGCGCTTGTGCATCACGGCGTGGGCAGGTTGCCGTTCTGGGGGAATCAACCGTATGGGTATTCAAAATGCGATGGTATCCGAGGGCGTCTGTCTCTTGTTCAGGAACGCTCCAGAAAAGGAATCCCCTGTGGGGCGGCCACAGGGGATTTCAGGAAGTTGCATTATACGAGAGAGTACTTGGGCCCACCGCCTCCCTCGGGCGGCGTCCACAGAATATTGGCATAGGGACACTTGATATCGCACGTCTTGCAGTGCAGGCAGTTTGACGGATTCAGCTTCAAGCTGGACTTGCCGGTTGCCTCGTCGACCTGCTCTTCGTAGACGAAGGCCGGACAGAATTTCACGCAGGGACGATTGTATTTGGCCTTGCAGTTTGCGTCGCTGCAGTAATCCGGGTTGAGAATCTTGCAGTGGCAGGGCTGCTGTTCCTCGTGAACGGTGCCGGAATGGTAGACGTCGGTCAGCTTGTCAAACGTCAGCTTTCCGTCGAACGAGACCTTGTTCACTTCTTCAGGATTGCGCCCGTTATAGTACTGATTGATTGTGACGGTGCTTTTATGATCGGCCTCCGCTTTCATGGGATCGATCATGCCGCGCCCGCCGGTAACGAACTGGATGCCCGCGTGCAGGAGTCCTGCGTAGCGGCCGCCGTGGAAACCCTGGTGGAAGTTGCGGCATTTCCACATTTCCTCTTTGATATAGCTGTTTTTAACGGCTTCCTCATATTTTCCGAGCTGCGCCTGAGAGAAATCTTTTTTGAGGAGCGCATCGAAAATGGTCTCTGCGGCGAGCATTCCGGATTTCATCGCCAGGTGGATCCCCTTGATTCGCATGGTATTGAACAGCGATGCGGAATCGCCTACAAGAACGCACCCATCAACTGCGAGCTTTGGCACTGAATACCATCCGCCGACGGGGACGGTTTTGGCGCCGTATTGCATGATCTCACCGCCCTGAAGGAGTTCGCGGACCATGGGGTGCATCTTGAACAGTTGGAAATAGCGGTGCGGGTCGACCTGCGGGTCGCGCGCGTCGAGGCCGGTGAGCAATCCGACGGAGGCCATGTTTTCCTTCATGCTGTAGATGAAGCCGCCGCCGTAGGTTTTCATGTCATGCGGGTACCCCATCGTGTGGATAACGTGGCCGGGTTTCAGTTTGCCCTCGGCAAGCTTCCATATCTCTTTTACGCCGGTAAGGTAAGTCTGCGGATTGCGTCCTCTGTCCAGTCCGAATTTTTCGATCAACTGTTTTGCCAGGAACCCCCGGGGCCCCTCGCCCAGCACGACGACCTTTGCGAGCAGGTCATACCCCGGTTCGAAGTTGGATTTCTGATTTCCCTGCTGGTCGAGGCCCTTATCGCCGGTCCTCACGCCGACCACCTTGTTATCCTCGTAGAGGAGTTCGACTCCGGGGAACCCGGCGAAAAGATCAACGCCGGCGGCCTCCACCTGTTCGACCATCCATTTGGTCAACTTTGCGAGGGAGACGGTATAAAAGCCGTGATTGTTCAGCGGAGGCGGCGTAATCGGCGCCTTTATTTTTCCGCTGGGGGTGAGCATGAGAACTTCTTCGGAAACGATTTTGCAATCCACTGCGCCACAGTTTTCATCAAAATCCGGGAACAACTCGAGGAGGGTTTTTTTGTCCAGCACTGCGCCGGAGAGTCCGTGAAGCCCGACTTCCTGCGCTTTTTCGATGAGAGCGATCATCAATTCATCACTGAATATTTCGCCCTGTTTTGCGCCACTCTCGATTTCTTCGTTATGCTTGGCGATCAAGCGTCTGAGATGGAGGGCGGCAGCCAAATTCGCCGGTCCTCCGCCGACGAATAACACGTCAACTTCCATGCTTTCGCGTTCGACAGTCATAGCTTCTCTCCTCTAAGCTGGCTAGACATTGAGAATACTGCATCGTCCGATTCGCGGCGGAAACTTCCTCACGAAATTCACCCTTCTCTATGGACATCTCTTTTGAAGGCGTGAAGGAACTTCACGAAATCGACGATTCCTCTGGTGCAGGCTGTCCGAATATCCCGGAGTTTGAGCCGGGGTGACCTTATGCATCTCGTTCTCTGTAAACCGGTTTCATTATAGTTGCTGTCGATTTGGCTTGTCAAGCTGATTTGCGCGCGCGCAGCGATTCCGCAACCCGACATTCGGAAGTGAGTGAAAGGGCACAAAGACAGGGTTTTTATGGTGAAAGAGGAATAGAGCAATGTCGCAGAGGGTATT
>QZKU01000059.1 GCA_003598085.1 Candidatus Abyssobacteria bacterium SURF_5 | reverse complement strand
TTTCAAGTATCCTCTTCAGACACTCGATATACAGGATTTAGTTCATGCTTTTCAATTATTTATGACTTTTTCTCACCCACAAATTCTCATGAGGACCCAGAAATTATTTCATCCTGCGATTTGTGCGCGAATAATCGGGCCTGTTTCTGGTATACTGGTAACGTCAGAGTAAGATAGGGAGAAAAGGGACGAAGCGGAAATGCCAAGGGCCAAGCATCCGTTCGAGAAGAACAACGAGTGGTTTGCCTCGTTTCAGGGAAAGAACGAGAAGGAGTTTCTTGCGGGAAGCCGCGAGCGTCCGGAAGAATTGGCGAGCGCGGCGAGGGTTTTCCTTGAGTTTGTCCGCGGCTTCCAGGCGCTGGGGACGCTGGGGCCGTGCGTGACTGTGTTTGGGTCGGCGAGGTTCAACGAGAGACACCGGTACTACAAGCTGGCGCGCGAGTTGGGAAAGCGGCTTGCGAGCGCTGGATTCACGGTGATGACGGGCGGCGGCCCCGGCATAATGGAGGCGGCCAATCGGGGCGCCAAAGAATCCGGAGGTCTCAGCATCGGATGCAATATTGAGCTTATCCGCGAGCAGAAACCGAATCCGTATCTGGACCGTTTTGTCGAGTTTGATCATTTTTTCGTGCGCAAGGTCATGCTGGTGAAATATTCCCGTGCCTTTGTCGTGATGCCCGGCGGGTTTGGTACGCTTGACGAGGTCTTCGAAACGCTTGTGCTCATTCAGACGAACAAGATCGAATCTTTTCCGGTGATCGCCATGGGAACCAGATTCTGGGCGTCTCTGAAAGAGTTTATCCACGAGACATTAGTTGGCGAAGGCACTTTGAGCAGAGCTGATCTTGATTTGCTTCATATAACTGACTCGGTCGAAGAAGCGGTCGAGATCATCCAACAGCGCGGCTCAATGCCTGAGTGAAGCGCCGATAGCGGTCTGCATCATCGCGGACAATACCCGCCGAGATCCTTCCGACCTGTTTTCATCCCATTTCTTGTGGAAGCAGAGAATAAAGGAGCAGCGTTTTTGAAGGTTTTATTTATTTCCGCCAACACGGAAAAAGTGAATATGCCCACGCTGCCATTCGGGCTGGGATGCATAGCCGAGGCGGCACGCCAGGCCGGACACGAAATTCAGATGCTTGATCTTATGGGCGAGACGAACCCTCTTCCGGTTCTTCAGGAAGCCATTTGCGAGTTTCACCCGGAAGTAATCGGCATCTCAGTCAGAAACATCGATGACCAGAGAATGGAAGATACGAAGTTCATGCTCGACAAGGCAAGAGCGACCGTTATGGAGTGCAAGAGGCTTTCGCCTGCGCCGGTCGTTATTGGTGGAGCCGGCTACAGCATTGTGCCGGTGGCGGCGCTGGAATATTTGGGGGCGGACATGGGTATCCAGGGCGAAGGCGAGGCGTCTTTCTTGAAGCTGCTGGGGTGTCTTTGTGAGAAGGCGGGCGTTGAGGGAATTCCGGGCCTGTATCTGCGGGGAAAGGGCTTACAGGGCGAAAGAGAATTTGTAGAGAACCTGGACGATCTGCCATTGCCGGGGCCGGACCTGTGGCGGGGTTCTTTCGCGCGGGACCCGGCGGTATGGATGCCCATTCAGACCAGGCGAGGGTGTTCGATGGAGCAGCTATTGTTCGACCGCCACGGTCGAAGGCAGGAAACTCAGGAGCCGTTCCGTTGCCCCGGTCATTGAGTGGATGGCTCGGCACGTGCAAAAGGGCTTTACCCAATTTTATTTCACCGACAACACTTTCAATCTGCCGCCTTCATATGCCGGCGAGTTGTGCCGCAAGCTGATATCGAGCGGACTAAGAGTTTCATGGAGATGCATCGTCTATCCGGTCAAGCTTAGCGATACTCTCGTGCGGGACATGGCGAAATCCGGTTGCAAGGAAGTCTCTCTTGGGTGCGAAAGCGGGAGCGAGCACATGCTTTGCTCGATGAATAAGAGATTCAAGCCGGATGATGTCCGGTGGACATGCGCGCTGCTCAAGGACTTTGGCATACGCCGAATGGGGTTTCTTCTGCTGGGCGGACCGGGAGAGACGAAGGAATCGGTCGAAGAGAGTTTAAGCTTTGCCGAGTCAGTTGATCTCGACATGCTGAAGATCAGCATAGGGATTCGTATTTATCCATACACACGACTGGCGAAGATCGCTGTTGAAGAGGGTATCATCCCGCCGGAGGACAGTCTTCTGTCCCCAAAGTTTTATATTGAGAAGGGTCTTGAGAGCTGGCTGCGGAGCAGAGTGCAGGATCTGCTCGCGAAGAAGCCGACCTGGTTCTTGTAGCTCCACCTGCCGATACGAGAGAAAATGTGTGACACCTGAAAATTTCCCACAAGTGTGGTATACTTCTTTCGCTCCCGGCAAAAGGACAAGTAATGCAGCAGCCACCCCTGTTTCGAGTTTACCCCGAGCTGCAGGAGAATGTCCCGTGGATATCCATGGGAACCTATCCGACGCGCGTACATAAACTGGAGAGGTTGGGCCGGCACCTTTGCTGTCCCGAACTTTGGATCAAGCGCGACGACGAGAGCAGCCCAATCTACGGCGGCAACAAGGTCCGCATGATGGAATTTGCGCTGGCGGACGCAAAGAGGAAGAAGCGCGATGCCTTGCTCTGTTGGGGCGCCCTGGGCTCAAACCAGGTGATGGCGTCGTGCATTTTCGGGCGCGAACTCGGCTTCAAGAAGTTATCCGTCGTTTTCAACCGCCAGCCGATCCATGATTATGTGCGCAGGAATTTACTGATTGATGCCGGGCTCGGCGCACAAATGGATTATGCGAATTCCTCACTTGAGCTGTTTCTGAAACTGCTCATCCAGTATGTCAGGCATTGGAATCCTTTTAACGGCAGCCGCCCGTATCTGGTTCCGCTCGTTGGATCTTCCGCTTTGAGCTGTTTGGGTTATGTCAATGCGGCTCTTGAACTGAAAGAACAGGTGGAGCAAGGGCTCCTGCCTGAGCCGGATTACATTTTCATAACGGTCGGCACGGGAGGAACGATGGCCGGTCTGCAACTAGGGTTACGGATGGCGGGTCTGAAAAGCAAAGTGATCGGCGTACGAGTCCTCGACAAGGTCTTTTCCAACGAACGCATCATTGCCTGGGAAATTAACCGCACGATTCGGTATCTGGCGCGGTGCGGGTGTCGCCTGAACTACCCACGGTATCGAGCTGAAGACGTCATTTTGGAGCATGATTTTTTCGGGGAGGAATACGCTGGTGTGACCGAGGCCGGACTTGCAGCCATGAAATTAGTTGGAGACTGCGAAGGGCTGGCTCTCGACACAACGTACACCGGCAAGACAATGGCGGCTCTTCTAAGGTTCGTGGAAAGTGGCGATAAAGCGGGCAGGAACCTCCTTTTTTGGCACACATTCAATTCCGTCGACCTGAATCCATTCATCAAGAACGCTCCCGATCCGCACCTGCTGCCCGAGAAATTCCACGCCTTCTTTACCTCGTAACACGAAGGTCTTGATTATCTTGATGCCAAGAGACAACTGTGGTTGCGGAAAGATAAAGCAGTCAGCTGTTTAGCGAAAACGTCTGTAAGGGGAGGATCCGGTCCGGAAGTGCTGCAGGATGTTTGGATCATTGCCTGAGCGAAAGGAATGGGCGGCCATCACATATGTTATAATGTGTCTTAAGAGGAACTGACTGGATTCGATCGCCATGAAGAGAACAGTATCCACCGACGCAACGGCTCCGAAGCGCAGCATGATCATGAATGTGGTGTACCCGGTTTATCGCGCCGCCGGCAGGCTCTTCGGTATTAGCGGCGATTCAATTGACGATTTCTTTATTGAAAAAAACAACCGGCTGATCTTGCAGTCGAGGAAAAAATATCCGCCTCAGAAGATGCTGCTTCTCTTTCCCCATTGCCTCCAGGATTGGGAATGCCCGCACCGCATCAATGCCGACATCCATAATTGTCATGCCTGCGGGAAGTGCAAGATTCCGGAGTTGGTTCGGATCGGCGATCGCTACAAAGTGCCAATGCGGGTTGTCGGCGGCGGATCGGCCGCTCGCCGCGCGATAATCGACACGCGGCCTGATTTTGTGCTGGCGGTGGCATGCGAGCGCGACATGATTTCCGGCATTCGGGATTCACTGCCGCTCCCGGTTTTGGGAATCCTCAATGAGCGTCCGAACGGTCCGTGCAAGAACACCACGGTCGACGTCGAACGGGTGGAGCGGACGCTTGCTCTCCTCGTTGAAACAAACTCGGGCCTCTCCCCCACTTCTGAAGAGGATTGACAAAGCCCCCGGGTTTATCATTTCCCCTTCTGTTTCAGCTTGACAGGCAGTCGTAATGCTTGATATAACTTATGTCGCGTTCTAAAGAGCCTAACATTGAAGGCTGTAATCGTTTCGCACGAGGCTGAAATACGGCGGAGGTATTTGATGAGCGAAAGCACAGTGTATCAGGATCTGGCGGACAAGCTGATGATGGGTCACTCTGACATCGTCAAGCGCCTGTTCAAGATGATTGCTGACGAAGAGGAGGCCCAGCTCCTGCTGGGGATGCCCGCAACTCCGGAACAGTTGGCGCAGTCCACCGGCCGTTCCCTCGAGGCGATCAAGAAATCGCTGGATTTGCTTTTTCACAAGGGGCTGGTTTTTATTTCCGCGAGCTCGGGCAAATACCGGATGTGCCGGGATATCGTTCAGTTTCACGATGCGAGCATTCTTTGGCCCGAGGCGCCGAAAGAATTTCATCATTTATGGAAGGATTTCACAGATAAAGAATGGGGGCCGACCGTACGGGTGATAGAATCAATGATACCTCGCCCGCCGACGCGGATCATCCCGGTCGAGGCCGCCTTGGAGGCAAAGAACCAGATACTTCACTACGAGAATGTGCGGGAGATCGTTGAAAAGGCAAAGCGGATCGCGGTCACCAGGTGCACGTGCCGGGTGGTGGACGGCAAATGCGGTTTGCCGGTGGAAGCGTGCATCCAGATCAATCGTGCCGCGGATTATGCGATTACCCGGGGAACCGGCCGGGAGATCGACAAAAAAGAGGCGATGGATATTATCAAGAAGGCCGAGGAAGCGGGTCTGGTTCATGTAACCATAAACACGGACCATATCGACCATTACATCTGCAATTGCTGTTCCGATTGTTGTATCGGGCTCAAGTACATGATCAGCGAAGGCACGAAGTTTGTTTCACCGTCTCGGTTCCAGGCGGAAGTGGATGAAGAAGCATGTATCGGCTGCGAATCGTGCATTGACAGGTGTTATTTCGGCGCGATCAGCGTGAGTGGTGACGATGAGCTGAAAGCATCGGTCAACGGCGAGAAATGCGTCGGGTGCGGCCTGTGTGCCGTTGTCTGTCCCTCGGATGCGATCCATTTCAACGAAGTGCGCCCGGTCGATTTTATCCCAACGGGCTCCTGAAAAAAAAGAGAAGGGAAGGAGGAATAAATCCTCCTTCCCTTGTTCATTTCAAAGCTGCTACTTCTTCTCTTCCTCAACGGCTGCCGGCTGAACTGCTGCGGCGGGCGGGTTCAAGTTATCCTGGATCTTTGCTTCCGCCCGGAGTTTTTCAATGTACTGCGACACTTCCGTCTGCACCTTTTCCTGCTTCAGGAATTGGGTGAGGCGGTCTTTCACGTCTTCAAACGGCATCACTGCCTCGGGCTTCTTATCGGTGACTTTGATTATGTGATATCCAAACTGCGTTTCTACGATATCGCTGATGTCGCCGGGATTCATTGAGAAGGCCGCATCCTCGAAAGGTTTCACCATTTGTCCGCGGCGGAACAACCCGAGATCGCCGCCCTTCGCACTGCTCGGGCACTGGGAGAACTCCTTTGCCAGAGCGGCGAAATCTTCGCCGTTTTTCAATTTCTGCTGAATCTCCTCGCCTTTCTTTCGGGCCATTTCCTTTTGGGAAGCGTCGGCGTTCTTATCGACCTTCAGGAGGATATGGCTTGCCTGAACTCGCTCGGGCTGGGTGAAGAGGGCCGGATTGGACTCGTAATAAGTTTTTATTTCCTCATCGGAAATGGGGATTTTTTGAACGATTTCGCGGTCGATCAATTCCTCAATAATCATTCCCCTCTCAAGCTTTGCTCTGAGGCCGGCCTCGGTCAGATGCATTTTCTCTAACGCTTTCGAGAATTCCTCCTCCGAGGGAAATCGCTTCTTCAAGGACGCGTATTTCTCGTCGACTTCGGAGGTTTCGACCTTTACACTGCCCTGTTGGGCCGCCTGAAACAACAATTCCGTCGATATCAGATTCTCCAGCACTTCCTTTTCCATCTGAGCGACACGTTCTTCCGGCATTGGCTGTCCCATCGCCAGGAATTGCTGTTTAATGCTATCCATTTCGGTATCGAACTCCGCCCGTGTAATGGCAACGCCATTTACCACGGCGATATTAGCCGCTCCGGCGTCTGTCGATGAGCTTTCTTTGGCAAGATCCTGCTTCTCGGCTGCTATTGCGAGCGAGACAATCGAAATTGCCGCGAGCAACGCTATAACCGCGACCACATGGATCCATTTCCCCCGATGTGCCTGCATTCAATTTCTCCTTTTTTTCACTATGCATTGATAACTGCGGCTTTCGAAACGCCACACAATACCATACTTCCTGGTCAGCAGATCAGCCTCCTTCCGCAAACCGACGGTACCCTGACCTTATCCGATTTCCACGAGCTCAATGTCGAAAATGAGGTCCTTGCCGGCCAGCGGGTGATTCGCGTCGAGAAGAACGCTTTCGGCCGACACGTCGGCGACGCGGACGACGATGGAATGTCCGTCGGCTCGTCGCATCTGCAAGCGCTGGTCCACCTCCGGCTCAAGGTCGTCGGGGAACTGGCTCCGATCGACTTCAACGATCATTTCCTCGCGATACGGACCGTAGGCTCTGTCGGGAGAAACGGCTGCAGTTTTAGTTTCCCCCGGCTCCATGCCGATTACCGCCTGTTCAAAACCGGGAATCACCTGCTCTTCACCAATCGTAAATTCCAGCGGCTCGCGGTCGGCGGAGCTATCAAAGACTGTCCCGTCGTCCAGTTTGCCGGTGTAATGAACTCGGACTTTATCCCCTTCCTTTGCTTTGTTCATTTACGCATTCCTCCATTATAAGAGTTTTACGTGCCGAATGGCAAACCGTTGCCAATCTCGGCCGTTAACAAATACTTTTCGCTTTCACTGAAAAGTCCCTAATTAAATATGACCCTTTGCCCCCAACGTCTGCCACCCATAAAGAGATATTGTGAAAAAACACGGGAGACATCGAAGAAAAGGGGACTATGAGGTTCAGTTTGAATCGACAACCTGCTCAACAGGTTCACTTGTTTTCGTTCGCATCCTTTCAACAAGCGAGTCGAGCAATTCATACATGGTTGGCACGACCACCAGCGTAAGGAGGGTGGCGAAGGCGAGTCCGAAGATGACCGCGATAGCCATGGGCCCCCACCACTGGCTGCTCTCGCTTTCGAGAACGAGGCGAAACTCTCGGAAATTGAAGCTGATTCCGGTCGCCATGGGGATCAGTCCAAGAATAGTTGTGACGGCCGTGAGCAGCACGGGTCGAAGGCGCACGATTCCCGCCTGCACGAGCGCGTCCCGTCGCGCAAGACCTCTGGCCCGCAGCAATTGCACGTAGTCAATGAGGACGATGGCGTTATTTACCACAACACCCGCAAGGCTGATCACGCCGATGCCGGTCATCACAATCCCGAAGGGTATTCCCACGACCAACAAACCGATCAAGACACCGGCAAGGGAAAGAATGACCGAGACCATGATGATGGACGGCAGGATGAGCGAATTGAACTGCGTGATGAGCACGAGCAGAATGAGGAACAGCGCAACTACGAACGCCTTGATAAGAAAATCGCTTGCCTCCTTCTGCTGTGTGTCCTGCCCCGTGAAGGCGATGCCGTAGCCGACCGGCGTCTGATAGCTGGAAAGAATGCGTTTGACGTCGGCCAGCGCGTCATTCGGGAGCCTGCCCTCGACCTCGGAGTCCAGCGTAATCACCCGTTTTTGATCGATCCGGGTGATGGAGCCGAGGCCGCCGGCATAATCAACGCGAGCGAGCGAGGAAAGAGGGATCGGTTCGCCGCGAGGGCCGGGCACATTGAGGCGGAGCACTTTCTGGAGATTATCGCGATCCTGTGGCGCCAATCTGACAGTGATATCATACTCGTCCTCACCCTGGCGGAAATTGCCGACTTTGCGTCCCATGACCGCCGCCTTCACATAGTTGGCTATTGTGACGGTATCCACATCGAGCAGCGCGGCCCTTTGTCGATCCACCTGGAAGCGCAGCTCGGGACGTGCCTGCTCGTAGTCGTCTTTCAGGTCCACCAGCCCCGGTACGTTTTGGATGTGTCGTTTGACGTCCTGGGAGATACCGGCCAGAACGTCAAATTCCTCGCCCGAAATCTCAATGTTGATCGGGGGGTCCTGCGGTGGGCCGTGCCGTTCCTCCTCCACTTGGATTTCGGCGCCGGCTATTCCTTTCATGTCCTGACGAATCTGTTGAAGCACCCATCGAGATGATTCCCGTCGATCCTCCGCCTCTTTGAAATCAATAGAGATCCGGGCGACATGGGAGCCCGAGGAGCCTCCGCCGAAGAATCCGCCGGGACGCGAGCCGACATTTGCAACGTAGTTCTCGATGTCTTCGTACTTCGCGAGCTTTTGTTCGATAACGCGCGTAATCTCGTCGCTCTTATTCAGGCTGGTTCCTTCCGGCCCGCGGATATACACCATTGCTCGATCGGGGTCGGCATCAGGAAAGAACTGGATGCCGTGTCCGAATTTGCGGTATCCGACAACGGTGGCCAGAAGCACGAGTCCGCAGATAATCAGCAGCATTCCCGGCCGATCGAGCGAAAAATTCAAGAACCGGCTGTAATACGTGAGCAAACCGCCCTCTTTTTTCAGGCGCTTGACGTCGCGCAGCTTGCGCACTTTCATGAAACGGGACGCGAAAACGGGATTGATGACCAGCGCGACGAACAGGGAGGCCGAGAGCGTGATGATCAAGGTCTTCGGCAAGTAGCTCATGAATTCGCCCATGATGCCGGGCCAGAACAGCATCGGCAAGAAGGCGCACAAGGTGGTTACCGTCGATACGATTACGGGCAGCGCCACCTCGGTGGTTCCCTCGCGGGCGGCCTCCAGTCTCCCCTTTCCTTCCTGCATGTGCCGGTAACAGTTCTCGACGATAACGATGGCATTATCAACCAGCATACCGAGCGCGAGGATAAGGCTAAACAGGACGACGTTGTTCAATGTCATGCCGAAGACTCGCAGGACGATGAAGGAGATCAGCATCGAGAGAGGGATTGCCAGGGCGACAAAAAATGCGTTTCGCAGGCCCATGGAAATAAAAATGATCGCAAGCACGAGCACCAGGCCGGACAGGATGTTGTTTTCGAGGTCGCTCACCATCATGAGAACGTATTTGGATTCGTCCATGGATACGGTCAAATCGATTCCATGAGGGACTTGACTACGGTCCTCCGACAGGATGTGCTTGATCTGCTTCGTTATCCGCAACGCGTTTTCGCCGGTTCGTTTTTGAATGCTGATCGCGACGCTCTCACGGCCATTGATTCGTGAATAGCTTTCGCTGTCCTTGAAGGTGTCCCGAATCTGCGCGACGTCCGTCAGATAGATCGGGTTGCCGTCGCGCACCATGAGGATGAGGTTCTGTGCTTCCTTTGGGTCCTGGAACTCGCCGGGCACGCGCACCTGGAACTTGGCTTCGGGCAAATCGATGTTTCCGGCGGCCACGTTCTCATTTTCCGAGCCGATGAGCGCAAGCAGTTCACCGAGCGGGATTTCATAGGCGGCAAGCCGTTCGGGATCGGGCTCAATTCGAATTTCGCGTTCGAGGCCGCCGATGACCGAAGCATCAAGGACGCCCGGAACGGCTTCAATCCGCTCCTCGAGTTCGTCTGCGACCGCTTTCAAACGTACGAGGCCGACGTCGCCGGAGACATTCACGATCATGATGGGGAAGTCGGAGAAACTTACCTCGGTGATGATGGGATCATCCGCATCCTCGGGAAGATCCGCTTGGGCCTGGTCGACTTTATCCCGGACCTTCTGCAAAGCGTCGTCTATGTCAACTTCCGGCAAGAACTCGATACTGATTGTGGAAATGCCTTCCGCCGAGACCGACCGGATCTCCTCGACGTCGTGCAGTCCCTTCAGCTTTTTCTCGATCGGAACGGTGACGGTATTCTCCATATCGGCAGGGGAAACACCGGTATAGGTGGTGGTGACAATGATGTAGGGCACGGGGATATCGGGCGTGGATTCTCGCGGCAAGGTGATGTAGAAATAGAGTCCGGAAATGAGGATCATCGCGATGAGCACGAAAATCGTCGTGCGCTTTTGAATCGCAATATTCGTGATGTTCATGAGACTTCTTCCGCCACCCCCACTACGCGAATCTTTTCGCCGTCCGTAAGTTCGCGATGGCCCTCCACAATCAACCTTTCATGGGGTTGCAGCCCGCTGAGAATCTGGACGCTGTTTCCGGCGAGGATTCCCAGTTCGACCTGGCGCTCCTCGGCTCGTCCGTCATTCTCGACGAACACCGCTTTATAGTCACCTCGCGGAATCACAGAGAACAGCGGCACAGTGATCGCGTTCGGGATATGCTGTTTAACGACGCGAACACGCGCGATCATGGACGGTAGAATCTCGTGCGAAGGATTGGGGACGGTGATTTCAACATCATATGTACGCGTTGCGGCATTGCCGACGACGCTCAGGTAATTGATGGTGCCTCTCCGGTCTTCCAAACCGTTCATTTTGAAGACAACGTCAACTCGTTCGTCCTTCTTGATATAAGGGATATCTTTTTCGGGAATCCTGACAAGCACCTTTACAGGGTCGATGACAACGATTTCTGCGACCTTATCTCCCTGCCGCACGTATTCTCCGACGTCGAAGTAAACATCGTTGAGGACACCGGCGATGGGCGAATTGATGCTTGCCTTTTCGAGTTGTACTTTGGCCATGTCAAGTCTTGCTACGCTCGTGGCGACCGAAGTCTTAAACTCGTCCATTTTGTCCTTGCTGACGATTCCTTCTTCGTACAACCTCTGCATTCGCTTGTGATTGTTCATTGCCAAATCATAAGAGGCCCGCGCCTCATTAAGTTCGGCCTGATAGGTCCTCTGGTCAATACGGATAATTGGAGCGCCCTTCGAGATAATTGACCCTTCCGCCGGGCCGATCCAGTCAATCCGACCGCTCACTTCGGCTGGCACCTCGGTAGAGACGAACGGCTCGACAGTAGCCGGCAGATCGATCACGTCGAGGAGGTCATCGGGGTTCAGCTCCATGACCCTCACGTCGGCAACGCGCTCCTCCGGCGGCTGCTCGATGGAACGCGTCGCTCCCGGGAGGAGGAACAATGCCGCGACCAGCGCGATCAGAAATATTATGACTATTCCTGGAATCAATTGTTTCTTGAACATCTGCATTCTCCCACCCGCTTCACCGAATCCGGGATCCGGATGCTCCAAGACCGCCGACCAGATCCACCACAATATTTTTTGCCAAGTTCGAATTCAGCGGATGTCTTCCATCAAGATACATCATGGCGAAGGTACTGATGATCCCTCGAAGGTAATAGACCGCCGCTTCTTCTTTTCCATTTTTCAGCAGGCGCGCCTGGGACATTCGCCGCATCAGGGAAACCTGCATATCGAAAATGCTCATGCTGTAATCGTAAAAATTGTACGTGATCTTCTTTCTATCGGGTCCGAAATTGATTGCATAGATGAACCGCATGAATTCGAGGTGCGACTTGCAGAAGTCAAAATGGACCTGCACCATTCGCACAACCTGTTCAAGCACATCATCCGAGGGTTCCAAGCACACGCGCTGTATGCTCTGACGAAACTCTTCCAACCCCGAACTGATCAAATGATGGCACAACTGTTCTTTATTTTTGAAATAATAATAGATAACCGGTTTAGTAACGCCGGCGGCCTCCGCGATTTCCCGCATCGAGGTCGCGTCGTAGCCTTTCTCTGAGAAGAAGGTGAGGGCTTTCCTTTCAATCAAGTCCTTTTTTGAGCCGCCTGGTGGAGCGGCCGGTTTATTTTTGATTCTGCCTGCCAATTGGTCCTCCGCCGATTATTTACCTACCGGTAAGTATAGTATAACGCGGAGAGGGTATACCTGTCAAGAGAAAGGCTCTCGCGCGTCTTGCATTGATAATGGTATGGAAAGATGACATTATTTTCGCAAGGATTGTTTTGTCGCGGCTTGCTGATTTTATGGGATATTCAACGGCACTCATAGTCGGTGTTGGGAACGACTTACTCAGTGATGACGGGCTGGGGAGGCACGTTGTGCATCGGCTGAGGGAGTCGGGCCTCCCTGACGGAGCATCGGTTCTGGACTGTGGCTCGGACTTTCTTTCTGTGTTGGGGGCATATTTAGAAGAATGCCGGATCATTATCGTTGACGCCATTCAACTTGGGGCTGTTCCCGGAACTGTGCACTGCATACGAGAGCAAGACCTGAGTGCTTTTTGCAGCGGATCCCGTTCAGCCCACCGGCTGTCGCCGGTCAATTGGGCCGTGTTGTTGAAGGCGGTCGGATCTGTGGGGGCGGAGTTCATATTTGTGGGGATTGAACCAGCGATCACAACGGCCGGCCGGGAGTTGTCGCCGCAGGTGGAAGCGGCAATTCCTGAACTCCTTGATCATATCAGGGGATTGGTTTCAGGGTCGCAAGAGATTGTTTCGTAGTTGGCTCTTGGGTTCTCCTGCTTTTGATCGGGTTAGTTCAAAGAAAAAAGTTCTTTTAGGCAAGAGTGACAGCTTTATGCGGACCGTTTCAAAAACGGATGCCGTCGTGCGCAAGAAGATCCTGGTAACCGGGGTCGTTCAGGGGGTGGGGTTTCGCCCGTTTGTCTTCCGGAAAGCGCGCGAGCACAGGGTGGGTGGGTTTGTCACAAATACTCGGACCGGCGTTTTGATTGAAGCCGAGGGCGGCGAACGGGATGTTCGCGCCTTTGTCAGTGATGTCACTACCCGCCCGCCGCTCCATGCGAGCATAGTTTCGGCCTCGGTCATTGATACTGAGCCTCGTCACGCGGAAAGTTTTCAGATACTGAGGAGCGAGGATTGTGGAGCGCCCGATTTGAGTATTGCGCCGGATAGCGCAGTGTGTGCTGATTGCGTCAACGAAGTATTTGATCCTGCCGACAGGCGGTATCGGTATCCGTTCAACGGCTGCATTCACTGCGGTCCGCGCTATTCGCTTGCCGAATCCGCGCCGTTCGATCGCGAGGCGACCTCGATGAGAGTTTTCAAGATGTGTGGCGCATGCAGGAATGAATATAAGGATACCGAGAGCAGGCGCTTTCATTCCCAGATCAACAGTTGTCCTTCCTGCGGCCCACATATCAGGATGGTTGATATCAGCGGCCGAGTTCTCGATAGCGCGGATGTGATTGCGGAAGCAATCATGTTTCTGAAAGAAGGCCGGATAGTTGCGGTAAAAGGACTGGGCGGATTTCATTTGGCGGCAAATGCGCAGGATGAGGAAGCCGTTAAGCGGCTCCGGCTGCGGAAACAGCGACCGCGGAAACCATTTGCCCTGATGTCGGCTGTGACAGAAGATGTTCTTTCGTACGCCGAGGTATCTGACGCCGAAAAGGCCGCTCTCTCTTCCCCGGCGTCCCCGATTGTTCTTCTCCGGAGGAAGCCTGTTGGAGTAATCGCCGACGGGGTCGCGCCCGGTCTCGACAGCCTTGGAGTCATGCTGGCATATACTCCGTTGCATCATCTTTTGCTGCGCGATGCTTTCCCGGCCCTGGTGATGACCAGCGCGAACAGGCTCGGCGAGCCCCTTATTTATCGAAATGAGGAAGCGCTTTCCGAGTTGGCTGGAATAGCGGATCTGGTGCTGTTGCATGATCGAGATATTGTCAGAAGATGCGACGACTCAATCGTGCGGTTTGCCGGTTCTCTCCCGATTCTGCTCCGCCGATCGCGCGGCTTTGTTCCCCGCCCTATTATGTTGGAGAGCTCAACTGCGACTGTTTCTGCGTATGGCGCACATAAAAAAAACACTGTCTGCGTGACGAGAGGGAATGCGGCGCATGTGAGCCGCTACATTGGGGACCTGGACTACTGTGAGACACGGAACAGCAGCACAGAGATGCTTGAAGGGATGCAGCATGAACTTGGAATTGAGACCAGTGCGGCTGCCTGCGATCTGCATGCTGAACTTGGCTCGTCACAACTTGCCCTCGAGCGAGCGAGGGGGCGACTGCACCGGGTGCAGCATCATCACGCACATGCCGTCAGTTCCATAGCGGAGAATCACCTGCTTGGCACGGAGGTACTTGCAGTTGTTTTCGACGGTGCGGGGCTGGGTGAGGACGGGAGCATATGGGGCAGTGAATTTCTTGCAGTGCGCGCTTCCAATTATCGCCGGCTCGGCCACATGAAATATATCCTGATGCCGGGGGGTGAAGCGGCCGTACGCGAGCCATATCGAATGGCTTTCTCATACCTGCACGAGATTTTTAAGGAAAATGCTGTCGAGACCGCGACGAAACTATTCCCGCAAGTGGGTCGCGATAAAATATCCTTTCTCCTGAGCATCATCAACAATAAAGAATACGCCGCCTCGACGTGCGGGATGGGCAGGTTGTTCGATGCGGTTGGCGCATTGTTGCGACTCTGTACGGTCTCCACGTATGAAGGCGAAGGCCCGACGTATTTGGAAGCGATTGCGGCGAAGGGGGTAACAGATTCGTATGCTTTTCAGATACATTGTTGTCGGCCGATCCTTGTCGATCCGGCGCCCGTCATCGCCGCGATTGTAAGCGACATTTTCGAGGGGCGGCCGAAAGAGATCATTTCAGCCTGTTTTCATAACGCCGTCTGTGAAATGACCGCGGATGTGTGCGGCCAGATCAGAGAAGAAACACATCTGAATGCGGTGGTACTGACGGGCGGCGTCTTTCAAAACGGATACGTACTCGAACACGTTGTGAAACGACTTGGCTCAGCCGGTTTTTCAGTCTATTTTCATCGATACCTACCTCCGAACGATGAATGCATTTCTCTTGGGCAAGCGATTGTGGCAAATGAGAGGGGACGTGATGTGCCTTGCAGTTCCGGCGCGCGTAATAGAGGTTGAGGGTGATTACGCCAGGGTGGATATCGACGGGATCCGGATGCGGATTTGCGTCGCGCTGGTTGACGATTTGGCCGTCGGAGAATACGTTCTTGTGCATACCGGTTTTGCTATCCATAAACTTGATCTCGATAAAGCAATAAAGACGTTGGAACTTTTGCGGCGGATGGTGAATGATCACGAGAATGCTGAATGACCCGAGGGCGGCGGTGCGCCTCGTCCGGGAGATCGAAGGAATCGCGCTCCGCCTGGCTCCCCGGCGTGTAACCCTGATGGAGGTTTGCGGCACGCATACGGCTGTGATCGTGAAAAGCGGGTTGCGGAGGCTGCTGCCGAAAAATATCCAATTGGTTTCCGGTCCCGGTTGTCCTGTCTGTGTGACGCCGCCCGGCCTTATTGACGCTGCAATCACTCTTGCAGGCCGTCCGCGGGTCATCCTCGTCACTTTTGGCGATATGCTTCGTGTTCCGGGCGGCGGGGGTTCACTCGAAGCGGCACGGGCGGGGGGCGCCGATGTTCGGGTGATCTACTCCCCCACCGAATTATTTGCCCTTGCACGGGAGAATCGAAGCAGCCGGATTGTGTTTTTTTCAGCAGGCTTTGAGACCACGGCTCCGTCGGTCGCATGGACACTTATGCAGGCCGAACGGAGCGGCATTGAGAACCTGTTTGTGATTGCAGCGAACAAACTTCTTCCGCCGGCGCTCGAGGTGCTGGCGCAAGCGCCAGACCTGAGGATTGACGGTTTCATATGCCCGGGACACGTGAGCGCGATCATAGGCGCCTCTGCCTTCGAGGCGGTTGCGCGAACACATCATGTGCCGGCGGTGGTTTCCGGTTTTGAGCCGGTCGATATTCTTCTTGCCGTTTTGATGCTGCTTCGCCAGGTACAGGCGGCCAAGGCACTGGTGGAGATAGCGTATATGCGAGCGGTGACTTTTGGCGGGAACCGGCGGGCGCAGGTCATCATACGCACGGTATTCAAGCGAGTTGACAGCGAATGGCGCGGATTCAGCCTGATTCCGGACAGCGGTCTCGGGTTTACTAAAGGGTATGCCAGGTTTGATGCCGTAATGGAAGCAGGCATGGCTGTGGAGTCAGGTCGGCCTGCACCAGGTTGTATGTGTGGCGAAATCCTTCGCGGAGTCAAGTCTCCCGAAGAATGCGGCTTATTCGGCACAACGTGTACACCGGAAACTCCCATCGGTCCATGCATTGTCTCGTCAGAAGGGACATGCGCCGCACATTATAACCAGAAGACGGCGGGCATCGACGATTTTTGAAAGCAAGTGCTGACCTTTTCAGGAGCGGTTTGTGAAGAACGAATCAATCGAGCGTGTGACGCTGGCTCACGGCGGCGGCGGGAAGCTGATGAGGAACTTGATCGAGGAGATTTTCGTATCAGCTTTCTCAAATGATATCCTTTGCGAACTCGGTGATAGCGCGGTCATACGATCGGGTTCTGCGGGGAAACTGGCTTTCACGACGGATTCTTTTGTTGTCAAGCCTCTTTTCTTCAGAGGCGGCGACATCGGCAGGCTTGCCGTCTGTGGAACCGTGAATGATCTCGCGGTGGCTGGCGCACGGCCTCGCTTTCTGTCGGTGTCGATGATAATCGAGGAGGGTTTTCCGATATCTTTGCTGAAGAAAATCACTCGCTCCGTTACCGCTGCGGCGAGAGAAGCCGATGTCGTCATTGCGACTGGCGATACCAAAGTAGTTGAGAGAGGGGCTGCAGAAGGGATATTCATTACCACCGCCGGCGTGGGTGATATTCCGGAGCACGTCTCTGTCGGACCGGAGCGGATTGATGTCGGAGACGCGGTGCTTGTCAACGGATTCATAGGCGATCACGGAGTCGCCCTGATACTCGGTCGCGGCGAGTACGACTTCAAGAGCGATCTCGAAAGCGACGTCGCCCCACTCGCGGGAATGATCGAATCCATTCTCATGGTTTGCCCCGGCCTGCATTTCATGCGGGATCTAACGAGAGGCGGGATAGCGGCAGCGCTGAACGAGGTGGCGTCGGCATCCGGCAAAGCGATCGAAGTGGACGAGGCGGCGATACCTGTGCGCCACGAGGTGTCGGCTGTGTGTCATCTATTGGGAATCGACCCTCTGAATATCGGAAATGAAGGCAAATGCATCATTATCTGTCCGGCGCGCGATTGCGACACGGTGCTTGCGGTGATGCAGCGCCATGAATATGGAAGAACGGCAGCGGTGATCGGCAGGGTCATAGAATATGGGAAAGCAGTGGTGATCGGCCGTACTGCAATCGGCAGCAAACGAATTATCGATATGCCTTCGGGAAGGCTTCTCCCCCGCATCTGTTAAATCCTCCAGGCGATGAACCATCAGGCAAATTATCCGTTATCAATCCACGGGCGCCTTGTGAGTATCCCTTCATTTTTTTGATGACGCGAGAAGGCTGGAGACGCTCCATCGGAGAGCATCTGCACATCAGCAAGCTGGTTCAGTTGACAATCAGCTATTAATTCTCTATAATTTCTTCAAATCAGTGGAGTAGTAGTTTTCGTTGACGTGTGGAATTCAACTCGGAGGAAACAGGAATGGCGAAAGCGATGACGAAATCACAACTGGTAGCGCAACTTTCGGAGAAATCGGCGATTCCGAAAAAGCAGGTCAATGAACTACTCGATCAATTAGCTGCAACCGCCTATAAAGAGGCGAAGAACGGATTCACGATTCCCGGCATTGGAAAGCTGGTAGTTGTAAACCGGAAAGCCCGTACGGGCCGTAATCCCGCCACCGGGGAAGCAATAAAGATTCCCGCCAAGCGCGTTCTGAAGTTCCGGGTGGCCAAAGCCGCAAAAGATGCGGTCATGGCCAAAAAGAAATAGCACATATCTTCCTGCGGATAGTAAAGGAGGCTTTGTCCTTCTTTACTATCGTCTTTTCCCGCGGCTCAGCGGTAGGAGTAGAGGAGTCCCTCGGAAAGTATCGCAAGAGTACGCTCGTTCAGCCCGAGGAGAGGAAAAAGAAATGGGAAAGATGGAAGACGCTTTTAAAGCTGAGGTTCTCCGTCTCACGAGGAAACAGTTCCGGAATTCTGTTCTCCCTCTCACAAAGGATGTCAGGGAACTGAAAAAGACTGTCAGCAAACTGGAGCGGCTGGTCAATGGGCCTCGTACCGAACTTCAGCACGAGACAGCGGAGCGGCCCGGGCATTTATTGCAGGCAGGTGAAGCAGAGGTAAAATCTGCGAGAGTTTCCGCCAGAGCCATAAAGAATATTCGGAAAAAGCTTGGCGTCAGCCAGGAGAAACTCGCACTCTTGCTCAATGTGAGTCCCGGAGCCGTTGCTTTTTGGGAACAGGGTCGCGCGCGACCCCGTGGTGAAAACAAGGCGGGACTAGTCGCGTTGCGCAAGCTTGGGCGTCGCAGCATCAAAAAGATTCTCTCAGACAAGGGAATAAAGTAGCAGGATTCTCGCCTGTTTGGGCGCTACCACCCCATTTTTGCAAGCCCATAGGCGGACTTCCAGCCGCTGGTCTGAGGCTCCTTCAGATATGGTTCCAGCTCGGCCGGATTGCGCAATGTCAGCTTTCCGGCCGGCGGAACGGTTCCCGGCGGAAAAGCCTCAAGTATCTGCTCGATAACCAGGGTCAAATAACTCAGAATTGCGGCAACCGGCCGTTTTGCCTTTCGGGCCGACGCCAGGCGGGGATTGCCGACCACCCCCTCAGGAGTTGACGCAATCTCTATCGGCGAATGTCCTTCGCCTTCCGACCATCGATGCGGCCGTCGAAATGGGTCGACGGAAGAATCGAAATGGCCGCCCGGCAAAAAGCCCTGAACCTGCGTTTCGTCAGCGAGATTCATGTCCACCATTCCTTGCGGAAACAGAAGGAGGGCGACTGAAGTCTCGGCCTCATCAGCGTGAACGAAGTTGGTGTCAAGGCTGTCCGGCCTGCCGGACGGAGAAAAGAACTCGCGCACGGCTCGGTGCCAGTCGAGCACGCGGATGATCGCCGGAAGCTGGTAGCGATACATGAACTCGTGAACGGCGCTTTCCAGAACCCAGAGTTGTCCATGGTTATTGAGATATATCTGTTTGCGGAAACCGTCATTCCATAAACCGAGCATGACGTTCACCAGCAGTTCCTTCACTAACTCCTGCGGCAGGATAACGGTGCCGGGCATCCCGACGTGATGATATGGGTGTGCTCCGTAATTCAGAGGCGGCAGAGCCAGAGCGACAGGTTTGTCCTTCTTTGCGGTAAAACGGCGGACGGCTTCAGCGATCTGTGTCACCATAAATGTATCGAGACCCGAGACGGTATGACGGCCATGATTCTCGGTGCAGCCGAGTGGAACGAGTACGATGTCGTTCTTTCGCCTGTTTTCAATCAGTCGCTGGCGAACGGTGGTCTGGATATAGCTGTCGGCCTTGCCGAGTTCGGGCTGTGAAGGCACGTCATACTCTCCGAGAATTTTGTCGATTTCTTCTTCGGATGCATCCCACAGGCGTTTCTTCAATCGTCCAACGTCGGTATTTTCAAAGATAATCGAAGGATTCTCTGTGGTCAGCCAAAGATTTTCCTGATTCATAAGTCTTTCTTTATCCTCCGCTTTCTCATGGACGAAGCATGATTTTTCCTTCGTCGCGGTTTTCGCTCAGGAACTTGATGGCGTCGACGGCTTTCGTGAGCGGGAATCGGGCAGTGATCATCGGACTGGTGTCGACTCGTCCCGCTCCCATCAACCTGATAACCGAGGGGAACGTGCCGTGGCCCGAATGGCCCTGCGAGCCATAGATTTGGCTTCTTCTGACTTGATATGTCTCAAAGAAAGTCGGAACAGGTTCGGCGGCGCGCCCGATGACGCATACCTTGCCATTTATGGCAAGCGCGCGTTCCATCTGGGGAATGGTCTTGGTTGGAGAGCCGGCCGCTTCGACCTGCAGGTCGGCCCCTTCGCCATTTGTGACATCGAGCACGACCTGATGTGGGACGACTGAGCGGGGGTCGAAGACATGGTCGGCGCCCATCTGGGCGGCGAGCGTCCTCCGTTTAGCCGAGAGCTCAAAGCAGGTTATCGAGGCGGCGCCGGCCGTGCGGCACAACGCAACCGCCGCCAGGCCGATCGGTCCCCCGCCGTAAATTACGACGTGAGCGCCCGGTCGAAAGCCGCCTGCTCTTTCGAAAATCCCATTATAGGCGACGCAAGTGGGTTCGGTTGTAGCCGCGACTTCCCAAGCGGTCTCGCTGCTCGGGTAATGTTCGAACAGGCTCTCTACCTTCCAGCATAGTCTGAAGGGGACGGCCACGTATTTCGCATCTGCGCCGTCAATGGTAAACCCTATCTCCTCGAGATTGTGGCAATGATTCGGGTAGCCGTCGCGGCAGGCGCGGCAATAGCCACACCACACCATTTCCTCCGCCGTCACCCGATCTCCGACTCGAAAATCGCGCACGCCGGCGCCAACCTCGACAATCTCGCCGGCGAACTCATGCCCGATGATGACGGGGAATTTTGTCAGGCCTGGATAGAGGATGTATCCGTCGGACGTCGTTTCGTAAAAATGAACATCGGACCCGCAAATGCCTGCAGCCTTGACTTCGACGATGACGTCGGTCGGGCCGGGTCGAGGATCGGAAACCTCCTTCACCTCGAGGGACGGATTTTTCCAGACTTTGAATCCTTGAATCGCCTTTCCGGTGCTCTTCTCGAACTCGCTTAGGACGTAATCCCGGCGTGGCTGCTTTTCGGCCGATGCAACGACCGCTTTCATATATTTTCTCCTTTCTTAACTGGAAGGGTTTGTGAACGCTTTACCCATTTTGCCTGAGGGCGCTCTCGTCCTCAGGAAGGCTGGAACTATGGTTCGACTTCAGAGAGTTTCACCGGACGTTTCTCTTTCACCGAGAGCAAGGCGGCATGGGCCATAACCACCGGGGCTCGGCCGTCCGCGCCGGTGACCTCCGGCTCTTGATCCAGGAGGATCGAGCTGAGAAACGATTTCATTTCCTCTCGGTATGCTTCCTGATAACGCTCCAGAAAAAAATGGAGCGGCAATGGTTGATGGATCCCGGCGGTATCGCTCGTGATCGTCGTGTCGGGTACTTGGTTACCTGCACTCACCATGCCGCGCGAACCATGTACTTCAATCCGCTGGTCGTATCCATATGCTGATTTTCGACAATTATCAATGACTGCGAGAGCGCCATGGCGGAATTTCAGGTTGACCACCGCCGTATCAAAGTCTCCCGCGCGGCCAATGGTTTCATCTACGAGGACGGTTCCGCAGGCGAAGACCTCCTCAACTTCGTCATTCAGAAGAAATCGAGCCATATCAAAATCATGGATGGTCATATCGAGGAATATTCCGCCCGAATTCCTGATGTACTCAAGAGGAGGCGGCTCGGGGTCTCTGCTCGTGATGCGGAGAATGTAGGGAGCGCCAATTTGCCCGGACTGAACAAGGTCATGCACTTTGCGGAAGCTCGGGTCGAATCTTCTTTGAAAGCCGATCTGCAGTTTTACTCCCGCCTGCGCGACGGCAGCAAGCGCGGTGTCGATGGCTTTCAGATCGAGCGCAATCGGTTTTTCGCAGAAAATGTGTTTGCCGGCCGCGGCCGCTTTCTCGATAAGAAGACCGTGCGATTCGGTGCTGGAGCAGATGACAACGGCCTCGATATCCTCACGTTCGAGAAGCAAGCGGTAATCGGGGAACACATGAAGAATTCCGCATTCCTTTGCGCAGATCTCGGCGACGCGCGGGATAGCGTCGGTAACGGCGACGACATCTGCCTCAGGCAGATATCTGCAAAGGTTTTCGGCGTGAATGCGGCCGATTCGTCCCGAACCGATGATGCCTATGCGCACCCTTCCTGTACTGTGCATGCTTTTCCTTTGGCTGAACTACCGGGGGTTTCTGGAGAAACGGCTTGGCAAGAAGGGGATTCGAATTGTTAGCCAACAGCCAAAAAAAATTGTAACAGCAGCAAGGGATGTTGTCAAGAAGACGGATACTTGCGCCGAACGCGCAAGCAAACGTTAGCATCGGCGCCCGCCGGGGCGCGGTGGCCGAGCCTGGAGTTTTTCACATGTCGCGTCGGAAAAGCTTGACACAAAGAAGCTGATATGTTATTAATATGAAACGACCGTTAATAAAACTAACGCAACTGATGGATATACAAAGATTCATTCTCTTCGCATTCAGCCAGGGCGAGACCATGCGGCTTGGCGAGGCCGTTGAACTGGGTGAGCTCTTTGGAAAGAGCCCTTCGTCGGTTCGCGGTTGTGTCAGCAGGCTCGCCCGCCTCGGTTTGCTCACGCGGATTGCATCGGGGAGAAATACAGCCGAGTATGCGCTTTCTCCCCGTGGCAAAAGACTGGCCGCGGAAGTGATCGACAGGTTCAAACATTTGCACTCCATCGTTGAGAACCGTGATCATTGGGATGGCACGTGGACTCTGATCAGCTTCAATATTCCCGAGAAGATGCGTGAGAGACGGGACAGGCTGCGCGAGGGTCTTAAGGAATTGGGATTCGGGCAAGCATCCGCAGGAGTATGGATCGCGCCTCGAGACAAGTCTGAAAGTGTGTCTCTGCTGGCAAGTCGGCTGGGAGTTGTCCACGACATCATAGTTTCGCTCACCCGAGATATTCGCATGGGAGGTTTTCCCGTGGCGGAGCGCGTGGGCGAAATTTGGCCGCTCGACGCGCTTAACCGCAAGTGTAAAGTGATGGGGCAAAAGATGGAGGTACGGATCAAGAAGGTTCGCAAGGCGGTGGAGTCAGGCCGGCCACCGGGCGCGCGCGAGGCATTTCTGGAGCTTTTTACCGTCTTCAGTGAAGCAGCGGAGCTCGTTTCTCACGACCCTTCTCTTCCGAGGGAACTGCTTCCCCGGGATTGGCTGGGACTGTATGTGCAGGATCTGATCCATGAACATTTTCATTTGATTCACGGATTGGAGACAGGCGACGCCTACGCCTATTTGCTCAGACTGCCCGATGAGCTTGATATTCCCCGTCCTGCGAGACCTCACCGGAGAAACAGATCATGAAAAAGTACACACACTGCGGGATCTGCCTGGCCGCATGCGGAATGGAAGCAGAGATTGAATCCGGTAAGCTGGTCGCCTTGCGCGGCGATAAAGAGCAGCCGTTGACGAGAGGGTTCCTTTGTACGAAGGGCGCCGTCGCTCACGAAATGATATCTGATCCGCTGCGTGTTCTTTACCCGTACGAAAAGACAGGGTCCGGCTGGCGGCGCATCGGTTGGAAAGAAGCTATCGGGAAAATCTCGGAAAGACTGAACGGTATCATTCGGGCGCACGGCCCGCAGGCGGTGGCAACATATTACGGCGCCGGGACGCCGACCTCGTCGATGAATTATGTCATGGCGGACAGTTTTCTTCGCTCGCTCGGTTCCGACCGGATGTACAACGTGCTCACGCTGGAATTTACGAATCGATATCTCGTGATGGAGAAAATGTACGGAAGCCAGTTCCGCGTCACACAACCGGACCTTGAACGAACTCGGTGCCTGCTGCTCTTCGGGAGTAATCCGCTCGTTTCGCTTGATCATCCCGGCATCGTCCGTTCATTGAACGAGCTGAAGAAACGTGGCGGCAAGTTGTTTGTCGTCGATCCGCGCCGGACGGAAACGGCGGAGATGGCGGATATTCACGCTCAGATAGTGCCGGGGAGCGATCTCTTCCTCCTGCAGGGAATATATGCGCATCTTCTTCAAAAGGAATTATACGATGGGGAATTCCTGAAGGAGCATTGTTCCGGCTGGCGATTTTTCGAGTCTTGGGGACCTCTTTCGCCGAGTGAAGCGGAACGGGTGTGCGGAGTTCCCGCCGAAACGATAACGCAAATAGCGGAGGAATTTGCCGGTGCTGAATCCGCCTGCGCAATCTGCAAGCTTGGCGTCAATACGTCGCGCAACTGCACGCTCACCTATTGGCTGGTTGAGGCGCTGAACGCGGTTACCGGCAATATCGATCGGCCGGGCGGACTCTTGTTCAATCCTGGAATCCTGGACCTGGACTTGCTTTCGCGCATGGCGGTCGGAAAGAAAAAGCGGCATTCGATGGTTGGAGGCTATCCTTACCTGACCGGCTCATATCCCGCATCCATCTTGGCGCAGGAGATTCTGTCGGATACGCCGAAGAGAATTCGCGCTCTCATTGTCGATGCAGGCGATCCGTCTCTGGTATTCCCGAACTCTCGGAGATTTGCCGAGGCCCGGGAACAGCTCGACCTGCTGGTGAGCATCGACATGTACATGAATGAGACAGCGCAAGACGCCGATTTCGTTCTTCCTGCTGCTAACTTTCTCGAAAAGGATGATTTGTATGTGACTTTTCCGGATCATTTCCCGTACCCGTTCGCCCAATGGAGCCGCAAGGTGGTCGAGCCGCCCGGCGAGGCGAAAGCCGAATGGGAAATCTTCCTCATGCTCGCGCGCGCAATGCGCCGCCCTCTCTTGAACCAACGCATGATAGATTTCCTTTTTAAGGCAGGCGCGTTTTGTGACAGAATGACCGGCGTCGGCAGATTCGGCTTCGATCCGAAGAACTATTATCGACTCCTTCTCGGGCCGATGGGGAAAGTGAAGATGGCGGAGTTGATGAATCACCCGCACGGGGTAATGAAGGGGAATATCCAGTTTGGGAGCGCATTGCGGAAGCTGGCTACCCGCTCAAAGAAGATTGAAATCGCTCCGCCCGAATTCACAACCGCGCTTGCCCATGTTTTGCCCCCCGAGGTTGATCGCGACCACCCGTTTATGCTGATCAGCGGCGAGCGCTCGCGGTACACAAAGAATACGAATCTTCGGGGACTGAAGAGCCTGCTGGTGAAGCAATCCGAAAATTGTGTTCGGCTCCATCCTTCCGATGCGCAGGCGCTTTCGGCGACCGAAGGCGACGTCGTCGAGATTATTACTGGCAATGGAAGCATTCGCCTGAAAGCGCGCATCGATGACGGCATGCGCCAAGGCGTCGTCTCGATTCCTCATGGGTGGGGACGAATCCTTGACCATCCTGAAAGCCAGTCGCCCTCGCTAGAACAGGGTGCGAACGCCAATGTTCTTACCGACGACTCCTGTCTCGATTCATTCACCGGGATGCCCCTCTATAACGCGATCCCGTGTTCCCTTCGCGCTTGTCCAAAGGCCTGAACGACAGAAAATATCATCCTTGCCGGATACTGCCTTGAATCATGACATGAGATTGCGTGGCCTTATCTTGAAGCCATGGAGCAAGAATAAATATTTCTAGCTCCTCACAAGAATTTGTGGGTTAATTGTGGCATAGGAAGGTCTCCGAGCACGTGATAAAGGGCAAGCGAAAAGGTTTCAAATGTGCGGTAG